>DATDGI010000414.1:0-3541 GCA_036522155.1 Streptosporangiaceae bacterium | reverse complement strand
CTGCCCCATCGGCCCCGGCCCCACCGGCTGTGGCCGCGCCACCTCCGCCACCACCGCCACCTCCGCCGCCCCCGTCGGCTCCCCCGGCCGCGGCCACCGTGGTGCCGCCGCCGCTGTCCGCCGACGGGCCCTACGTCACCCCGCTGGTGCGCAAGCTGGCCGCCGAGCACGGCGTGAACCTGGCCGCGGTCACCGGTAGCGGCGTCGGCGGGCGGATCCGCAAGCAGGATGTGCTCGAAGCCGCGCGGGCGCTGCGGGAGCCGGGCGGTGCCGCCCCCGCCGCCGCCCCGGCCGCCGTCCCCGTGGTGCCAGCGGCCGGCGTGGCCGCGCCCGCTCAGGCCGCGGCGCCCGCCCCGCCGGCCCCGGCCCGGGCCATCGTGCCGTCGAGCCTGCGCGGCACCACCGAGCGCATGTCCCGCGCCCGCCAGCTCATCGCGCGCCGGATGGTCGAATCGCTGCAGACCTCGGCCCAGCTCACCACCGTGGTCGAGGCGGACGTCACCGCCATCGCCCGGCTGCGGGACCGGGCCAAGGCCGACTTCGAGGCACGCGAGGGCGTGAAGCTGTCGTTCCTGCCCTTCTTCGCGCAGGCCGCGGTGGAGGCGCTGAAGATCCACCCAAAGCTGAACGCGGTCATCGACGCCGACGCGGCCCAGGTGATCTACCACGACGCTGAGCACCTGGGTATCGCGGTGGACACCGACCGCGGCCTGATGGTGCCGGTCATCCGCAACGCGGGCGACCTGAACATCGGCGGGCTGGCGCGGAAGATCGCGGACCTGGCCGCGCGGACCCGGGCCGGCCAGGTGAGCCCGGACGACCTGGCCGGGGGCACCTTCACCCTCACCAACACCGGCAGCCGCGGCGCCCTGTTCGACACGCCCATCATCAACCAGCCGCAGGTCGGCATCCTGGGTACCGGCACCGTGGTGAAGCGGGCCGTGGTCGTCGAGGATCCCGCGCTCGGCGAGGTGATCACCGTCCGCTCGATGGTGTACCTGGCGCTGACCTACGACCACCGGCTGGTGGACGGTGCCGACGCCGCCCGGTTCCTGGCCACCGTGAAGGACCGGCTGGAGGAAGGCGCCTTCGAAGCCGAACTCGGCCTGTAACACCCCCGGGCGCCCGGCATGCGGATCGCGGTCACCGGCTCGACGGGCCTGATCGGCACCGCCCTGGTGGCGGCGCTGCGGGCCGACGGCCAGCAGGTGACCCGGCTGGTCCGGCGGTCACCGGCCAGCCCGGACGAGATCGCCTGGGATCCGCGTGCGCCCGCGGGCGGGGTCGCCGCCGGTGCCCTGGACGACCTGGACGCGGTCATCCACCTGGCCGGCGCCGGGGTCGCCGACCACCGGTGGACCCCCGCCTACCAGGAGGAGATCCGGGCCAGCCGGGTGGTGGGCACGCACGCACTGGCCGCGGCGCTGGCAGCGGCCAGGACGCCGCCAGCCGTTTTGCTGTCTGGTTCCGCGATCGGGTGGTACGGGGATACCGGCGGGCGGGAAGTGGACGAGACCGCGCCGGCCGGCCAGGGTTTCCTGGCCGATGTGGTCCGGGGGTGGGAGGCGGCGGCGGAGCCTGCCCGGCAGGTCGGCGTCCGGGTGGTCACCATGCGCTCCGGCATCGTGCTCAGCCGCCGGGGCGGGGTGCTGGCCCGGATGCTGGTGCCGTTCCGGCTCGGGCTGGGCAGCCGGCTGGGCCCGGGCACCCAGGTGATGAGCTGGATCGCGCTCGCCGACCACCTCGGGGCGGTCAGGTTCCTGCTGGGCCGGGCGGACATCTCCGGCCCGGTGAACCTGACCGCCCCGCATCCGGTGACCAACGCGGAGTTCACCTCGGCGCTCGCGGCGGCACTGCACCGGCCCGCACGGCTGTCGGTCCCGGCGCCAGCGCTCAGGCTGGCCCTCGGCGGCGTCACCAGCGACCTGCTGTCCAGTGCCCGGGTGCGGCCCCGGCGGCTGGCCGAGGCCGGTTACCAGTTCCAGTTCCCGGATCTGGCGGCGGCGCTGGCGGCCGAGCTGGCAGGCCCGCCGACGCCAGCCGGCCAGCGTCACGCCTCCTGATGCGCCGACGCCTGGTCGCCCGGCGCGGAGTCCAGTTCGGACGCGGGCCGGAACACGTCCAGGTAACCTGACCCGGCCGTCTCGTCGGTGAACATCGGCACCTTCCAGAAGGCGGGCACTGGCTCGGTGATGCCCTCCAGCGCCTCCAGCCGGCCCAGCGTCAGCCGGAGCAGCCGCCGCGCACCGATGAGCGCCACCAGGGCCAGCGGCAGTTCCACCCCCAGCGCCAGCAGCAGGCTGAACGTGAAGTCGCGGGTGGCGTAGTCCAGCGTGGTGTCGAACCACGCGTCGCAGAGCAGCAGGGTGGCCAGCACCACCAGGCACAGGATCAGCATCTGGCGGCGGCGCCAGGCCGCCCAGGCGGTGGCGGCGAAGACGGCCAGCAGCACGATGTCGAACCCGACCCAGGCGGCGCTCCAGCCACCCGCCCGGTAGCCCGGCGGAAGGGTAACGACGAGCCAGCCGACCCAGGCCGCCAGCGCGACGGTGCACCCCAGCGCGGCCCCGATCAGCAGCCGCCGGCGCCACTGGGCGTGCCCGCCCCCGGCCAGGATCGGGCCGGCCAGCAGCGGGGCCACCAGCCGCGGGCCTTCCATCTCGGCGAGGGCACGGGCCAGCGCGGCACGTTCGTGGTGGCTCATCCGTTTCAGATCAGCCTCTTCAAACACCGCCAGAACCTCCGTATTACTACTATGTCCTGTCATCCCCGTCATCCCGGCCGCCAACACCGGGCCATCGGTCACCGCCTTCCGGCGGCCCAGGGAGACCTTCGCCACCACGGTTTCCAACGTCCGCGAGGGCTCTTCGATGCCGGATAAGCTGACAGCGTGAACGGCGAGCTGATCTTTGCCCGGGCCGGTTTTGGTGCCAGCGCCGTTCCTTACCTGGACGGCTGGCGGCTCCAGCAGGATCTGCACGCGCGGCGGGCGGACGGGGACATCCCGGACACCTGCCTGCTGCTTGAGCACGAGCCGGTCTACACCGCCGGCCGGCGCACCAGCCAGCTCGACCGCCCGCTCACCGATCCGGGCATCCCGGTGATCGACGTGGACCGCGGCGGGAAGATCACCTGGCATGGGCCTGGCCAGCTCGTCGGGTACCCCATCGTCGCGCTGACCGAGCCGGTTGACGTCATCGCCTACGTGCGGGCCATCGAGGAGGCGCTGATCCGCTCCTGCGCGGAGGTGGGCGTCGCCACCACCCGGGTGGACGGACGCAGCGGGGTGTGGCTCACCGGCGGGCGCGGGCCGGGCAGCTCGCTGGACCGCAAGGTGGCGGCCATCGGCATCCGGGTCTCCCGCGGGGTGACGATGCACGGCTTCGCCCTCAACTGCGACTGCGACCTCGGCTGGTTCGACCGCATCGTGCCCTGCGGCATCCGGGACGCCGGCGTCACCAGCCTGTCCGCCGAAACCGGCCGGTCCGTTGGCGTGCCCGGCATGGTGGGCACCGTGGAGCGGCATCTGGCCGGGGTGCTC
>DATDGI010000413.1:0-11012 GCA_036522155.1 Streptosporangiaceae bacterium | reverse complement strand
GTGTGCGGTCTGGCTGGGCTCAGCCTTGCAGCCGGAAAGCCCGTTCAACACCCCGTGGCGCCGGGACAAGGGCGCACTGTGGGACCTCGCCCCGCACGTGATCTCGCTGCTGTGGGCCAGCCTCGGCCCGGTGCGTTCGGTGACCGCACGGGCCGGCCTGGCCGACATCACCCATCTCATCTTGCGCCACGAGAACGGCGCGACCAGCACGGCGACCGTGACCCTGAATGCACCCTTGAGCGATGACTTCACCGAACTGTATGTGTGGGGGCAGGCCGGCCGGTCGGCGGCACCGGCGCAGACGCCGGATCCGGTGACGCCGCTGCGGACCGCCCTCACCGAACTGGCGGCCAACGCCCGGGCCGGGCAGGCCAGCCATCCGTGTGACGTCCGGTTCGGCCGGGACATAACACACGTCCTCGCCGCCGCCCAGCACGAGATCGACGTACAGCGCCCGTTGCCGTGAGCCGCGACGCCCGAGCCGTCCCTGCCGTTGCGGCCCGGCCGACCTCCAGGTGTTGACATATATGCATGAGTGATTCATGCTTGTGTTATGAGTCAGCGGCTGGAGAACCTGCTGGGGGCGCTGGTCGTCGCGCTGGCGGACTCGCTCGACGACGCGGTCGAGGCGGCCGCGGGGCGTCCCGGTGCCACCGGGGCCGCGCTGGCGGTGATCGCGCAGGAGCCGGGGCTCGGGATCGAGCAGCTCAAGCTGCCGCTCCGCCGCACCCAGTCGGCCACCGTCCGGGTGGTCGACGGCCTGGTGGCGGAGGGGCATGCGGAACGGCAGCCCGGCCGCGACCGGCGTTCGGTCTCGGTCCTCCTGACCGACGACGGCACCTCCGCCGCCGCTGACGTGCTCGACCGCCGCTACCAGGTGATGCGCCACGCGGTGGCGATGCTCGACGCCGGTGAGCGCAAGGCCCTCACCGCGGCGCTGGAGAAGATGCTCGGCGCCCTCACCGAGGACTTCATCCACTCGGAACAGATCTGCCGGCTCTGCGACATCCAGGCCTGTCCCGCGCCACGCTGCCCCGTCGGGCTGGCGGCCGGTGACCCGCCGGACGGGAACTGGCCGGCCGCCAGGCCGATACCCGGAAGGTTCAGGCACCATGAAGACCCAGCTGCCACCGGCTAGTGAGATCACCGACCAGGACCGGCGCCGTGCCTGCCGGCTGGCGCATGTCGTCGGCGGGCTGACCGCCCTCATCATCACCGCCCTGCTCGCGGCACCGTTCGCGTTCCGCTCCCATCCGCTGCCGCTGGTCATCCTGCTCGCCGTGGGCCCGGTCGTGGTGCTGGCCGCCGGAGTGGTGGCCGACCTGGCGGTCCGGCCCCCGCGGGTACGGCTGGCCGGCACCGTGCTGACCGTGACCCGGTTCGCCCGCAGCGAGGCCGTGCACATCGACCGGCTGACCGGCCTGTCGGCCGTCCCCAGCGCCGCCGGCGTCGTCCGCCTGACCGATGACCAGGGCGGCCAGGCCCACATCGACGTCCGCTGCCTGGCCAGGAACCCGCTCATCTGGGAGCAGGTCGATGACGGTGTCCGGCAGTCCGGCCAGCAGGGTTCGCTGCCCCGGTCCCAGGCTGAGTCGCAGCTATGGCTGGATGTCGCGTCGGCGGTGGACCACACGCAGCGGCGCATGCTGGCCGCGCTCGACTTCGAGCCCCACTGACGGCCGTCTCCGGGCCATCGTCTATCGGACAAGAGAGTTAGCTTTCACATCAGATAGCAGGGCTTCCGCGCCCACGGGCACGAATCCGGCGGCCAGGAAGGCTCGCACGCTCGCTGCGTTCCCCGGCGCGATCTGGGCCCAGACCGGTACCTGGGCCGGAACCAGATGCCGGGCCGCGGCCGCGAGCTTCCGGCCGCGGCCGTGGCCGCGGCGGTCAGGATCGACCTCGATGGAGGCTTCCCAGCGGCCCGCCACCCCACGCCCCAGCACGAGCACCCCGCCCTCGGCGCGCCAGCAGCGCACATCGTCCCGGTAGCGCAGGGCCCGGGCAAACCGGGGATGCCCCGGGTCCTTATGGGGCACCAGGCCGATGGCCGGCGGTCCGGGCAGCGGCGCGGCCACGCACAGCATGTCGATGCTGTGCGCCTGGCGGCTGGTGCGCTGGCACAGGGCCTGCAGGAAGGCCGGGGTCATCGGGGCCGACAGATCGCCGGCCGGGAGCTGCTCACGCACCCAGGCCGGGTCGGCGTCGGTGAAGATCACCGCATGCGCCGTGAAGCCGATGACGCCGGCATCCCTGGCCGATGGCTGCGGCAGGATCGTGACCCCGCCGTCCGGCGGCGGGAAGCGGCCAGCGGCGGCATCATCCAGCAGCGAGCTGAGTGAGTAAGTCATGGGATCGGCCCTCCGTGCCTGCACCCGCGCCAGCGATGGCCGCGCTGATGCCATGCTGGACGACATGCCCAGTGGACACGAGCCGTACTACCGGGCTGATCTGGCGCTGGCCCACCACCTCGGTTTTGGCTTCCACGCCGACGCCTGCGCGCCGGGCCTCCTGGCGCTGCTGGCGCCGGTGCGGGCCCGCGGCGGGCTGGTACTGGAAGTGGGGTGCGGCAGCGGCCTGCTGACCAGGCATCTCACCGGCGCCGGTCACCGTGTCATCGCCACCGACGCCTCCCCCGCCATGCTGGACCTGGCCCGGGGCTACGCCCCGGCGGCCGAGATCCGCCGGCTCACCCTGCCCGGCGACCCGCTGCCCGAGGCCGACGCGGTGGTCTCGGTCGGCCACGTCCTCAGCTACCTGCCTGACGCGGGCGCGATCTCGGCCGCGCTCACCGCCATCGCCCGGGCGGTGCGGCCCGGCGGCCTGCTCGCGATCGACCTCTGCGACCTGGCCTACGGCCAGCAGCGCCGCGACGGCCCGCCGCTGGGCCGGGCCGGCGACGACTGGGCCGTCATCACCCGCACCTCGCTGCCCGCCCCGGACCGGTTCGTCCGCGACATCACCGTGTTCACCCGGGGCGGCGACGGCTGCTGGCGCCGCGACGACGAGCGGCACGACAACATCCTCATCGACACTGCGACGGTGCCCGCCCTGCTGGCCGTGGAGGGCGTCGAGGTGACCGTCGGCACCGCGTTCGGCGAGGAGCGGCTGCCCCCCGGGCTGGCCGTCCTGATCGGCCGCCGCGCCCCCTGACCCGGACGGCCGGGCCAGGCAGCTACGTCTGGACGCGCTTGCTGCCCGGGTCGTACATCGGGCGCAGCGAGGCGGTGGCCGGGTAGACCGAGTTGCCGATCTGGACCGTCCACTCGCCCGCGTCCAGGTACGCCTGGGTGACCGGTTCGTCCGCGTCGATCATGGCCAGGGCGACCGCGCCGCCCAGGGTGAACCCGTACGAGGCCGAACGGATGTACCCGGCCGGCCGCCCATCCCGGCGCACCACCTCGGCGTGGAACATGAGCGGTTCCGGATCGGTGACCAGCACCTGCACCAGCCGGCGCCGCAGCGGCCCGCGTTCGCGCTGCGCCAGCACCGCGTCGCGGCCGACGAAGCCGCCCGGCTTGTCCAGCGCCACCGCGAACCCCAGCCCGGCCTCCAGCACGGTGTCGGTGTTGTCGATGTCGTGCCCGTAGTCGCGGTATGCCTTCTCCATCCGCAGGCTGGCCAGCGCCTTGAGGCCCGCGTGCCGCAGGCCCACCTCCCGCCCGGCCGCCACCAGCCGGTCGTACACCCCGATCGCCTGCTCGGCCGGGACGTACAGCTCGTAGCCGAGCTCGCCGAGGTAGGTGATCCGGATGCAGAGCACCCGGGCGAACCCGATGTCGATCTCCGCGGCCGCCCGGAACGGGAAGGCTTCGTTCGACACATCCGCCGAGGTGACCGCGGCCAGCAGTTCCCGCGACCGTGGGCCCTGGACGTTGATGTGCGCGTAGCCCGAGGTCACGTCGGTGACAAAGGCGCGGGCGTCACCGATGTGGCGGCGCAGCCAGGTCAGCGCGTGCCGGTGCGCGGTGTCGGAGGCGACCACCCAGAACCGGTCGCAGGCCAGCTTGGTCACGGTCAGGTCGGCTTCCAGTGTGCCGGCCTCGTTGAGCCACTGGGTGTAGGTGATCCGGCCCGGCTCGCCGTCCACCTGGTTGGCGGAGATCCGTTCCAGCACCCGGCCGGCGTCGCGGCCCTGCACGTCGAACTTGGCCATGAAGGCCATGTCCATGAGGATCACGCCGGTGCGGGCGGCGTGATGCTCGGCTTCCCAGTAGCCGAACCAGTCCGGGCGCCCCCAGGAGAGCTCGCCGGGCACCGGTTCTGCCCCTTCCGGCGCGTACCAGTCGGCGCCCTCCCAGCCGCTGACGTCCCGGAAGAACGCCCGCTGGCTGGCCAGCCGCTGGTGGATGGGGGACAGTTTCGCGCCCCGGGCGGTCCGCATCGGGCGGCCCGGATAGTGCGTTTCGTACACCATGCCGAGCGACTCCACCGTCCGGGTCGCCCGGTAGGCCGGGTTGGCCTGGTAGCGGTGCAGCCGGTCGATGTTGATCCCGGTCACGTCCACGTCCGGCCGGCCGTGCGCGATCCAGTGCGCGATCACCCGGCCGATCCCGCCGCCGGTCAGGATGCCGATCGAGTTCAGGCCGGCCGCGACGAAGTAGTTGCGCAGTTCCGGCGCCTCGCCGACGATCGGCAGCAGGTCCGGCGTGAAGCTCTCCGGGCCGCAGAACAGCTTCTTGATGCCGGTCCCGGCCACCACCGGGATCCGGGACATGGTGCGCTCCAGGTAGGGAGCCATCCGGTCCCAGTCGGGACTGATCTCACCAAACGAGAACCCGGGCGGCACCCCCGCCACCTGCCACGGCGCGCAGACCGGCTCGAACAGCCCGAGCATCAGCCCGCCACCCTCCTCCCGGTAGTAGCCGTAGCTGGCCGGGTCCTCCAGCACCGGCCAGCTGCCGTCCACCCCGTCGATCGGCTCGGTCAGCAGGTAGTAGTGCTCGGCCGCCTGCAGCGGGATGCTCACCCCGGCCAGCTCGCCCAGTTCCCGCGCCCACATGCCGGCGCAGTTGACGACGTACTCCGCCGCCACGTCGCCGAGCGGGGTGCGGACGCCGGTGACGGCACCGCCGTTCAGCAGGAAACCGGTGACCGGGACGCCCTCGGCGATGCGCACGCCCTTCATCCGCGCGCCGCGCGCCAGCGACATCGTCACGTCCACCGGGTTCACCCGGCCGTCGGCCGGGATGTAGAAGCCGGCCAGCACGTCGTCGGTCCGGGCCAGCGGGAACAGGCCGGCCACCTCGCGGGGTGAGATCTCGTGCACCTCGACGCCGCAGAGCCGGTTGAAGGCGGCGACCCGCCGGTACTCCTCCAGCCGGCCCGGCTCGATCGCCAGCTCGATCAGGCCGACCTGCTTGAGGCCGGTGGCCAGGCCGGTCTCGGCTTCCAGCCGCGCGTACAGGTCGCGGGTGTAGATCCGCAGCTCGGTCGAGGTCTGTGAGGTCGAGCCGAAGGTGGCCATCAGCCCGGCCGCGTGCCAGGTGGTGCCGCTGGTCAGCCGGTCCCGTTCCAGCAGCAGCACGTCGGTGATGCCCTCGTGGGCCAGGTGGTAGGCGACCGAGGTGCCGATGATGCCGCCGCCGACGACCACCACCCGGGCACGGTCGGGGATGGCGGCGGTGCCAGGCGTGGTCATGGGCGCACATTCCTCGGTCGGCGGAATCTCGGCCGAGCATATGCCCACCATCCGTGGTATTGATCTAGCGACGGAGGGGCGAGATGACCGCGGATGAGATATGGCTGGCGGCGATGTGGCCGTTCGTCCGCGGGCAGCTGCCGGACCCGCCGTCGCGGGTCATCGAGCTCGGCTGCGGCCAGGTGGGCGGGCACATCCCGGCCCTGCTCGACGCCGGGTACCAGGCGGTGGGCATCGACCCGGAGGCGCCGGACGGCCCCGGTTACCGGGCCATCGAGTTCGAGAAGTACCGGCCGGACGGGCCGGTGGACGGCGTACTGGCCAGCCTGTCGCTGCACCACGTGGCCGACCCCGGCGGGGTGCTCAGCCAGATCGCCGGGATGCTGCGGCCAGGCGGGACGCTGGTGGTCGTCGAGTGGGGCTGGGACACGCTCGACGAGGCCACCGCGCGCTGGTGCTTCAGCCACCGGCTGCCCGATCCGGAGGACCCGGACGAGCACGGGACCTGGCTGGGCCACCTGCAGGCGGAGTGGGCGGACTCCGGTCGGCCGTGGCCGGAGTTCTGCCGGGGCTGGGCCGAGGGCCACGGGCTGCACCCGCTGACCGCCATCCAGGCCGCCCTGGCCGGCCGGTTCACCACCGTGCACGAGAGCCGGGGGCCCTATTACTTCCCGGAACTGGCCGGTGTCAGCCCGGCCGACGAGCAAGCCGCCATCGACGATGGGCGAATCCGGGCCGGGTGCCTGCGATATGCCGGGCACCAGGAGGGAGGCCAGCCGTGAGTGCACTCGGAATCGATCCCGCGCGGGTGAGCCAGCTCAAGCAGCGGGAGGAACACGCCTTCATCCAGGCCCGGCCGCGCAGCCTGGCCCTGTCCCGGCAGGCCCGGGCGGTGATGCCGAACGGCGTGCCGATGAGCTGGATGCTGACCTCCTACGAGCACGGGCCACTGTTCGTGGCCGATGCCCACGGGTCGCGGTTCACCGACCTGGACGGGCATTCCTACGCCGACTTCAACGTCGCGGACATGTCGATGTTCTGCGGGTACGGCCCGGAGCCGGTGGTGCGGGCGGTGGCCGCGCGGGTGGCGGCCGGATCCCAGTTCATGCTGCCGAGCGAGGACTCGGTCTGGGTCGCCACCGAACTCGGCCGCCGGTACGGGCTGCCCAAGTGGCAGTTCACGCTGTCGGCCACCGCCGCGAACACCGAGGCCATCCGGGTGGCCCGGGTCCGCACCGGCCGGGACCAGGTGCTGCTGTTCGACGGCAAGTACCACGGCCACCTGGACGAGACGCTGGTCGGGCTGGCCGGCGGCAGGCTGGTCCCGGAGGAAGCCGGGCTGCCCGCGGACGTCATCACGCGGACGGTGGTGATCCCGTTCAACGACCCCGGCGCGCTGCGGGCCGCGCTGGCCAGCCGCCGGATCGCGCTGGTGCTCACCGAGCCGGCCCTGACCAACAACGTCGGCCTGCTACTGCCCGATGACGGCTTCCACGCCGAACTGCGGGCCGCCACCAGCGAGACCGGCACCCTGCTGGCCTACGACGAGACCCACACCCAGGTAGTGGGGCCGGGCGGGCTGACCCGGCGGTGGGGCCTGCGGCCCGACATCGTGACCATCGGCAAGTCGATCGGGGGCGGGGTGCCGCTCGGCGCGTACGGGATGACCGAGGACGCGGCGGAGGTGCTGGAACGGCCCAGCGGCCACGATGACGCCAAACCCACGGTGGCCACCGGGGGCACGCTGTTTGGCAACCCGCTGTCGATGGCCGCCGCCCGGGCCGCCATGGGCGAGGTGCTCTCCGATGACGCCTACGCGCACAGCCAGCGGCTGGGAGCCCGGCTGGCGGACGGCCTGGCCGCCGCCATCGCCCGGGCCGGGCTGCCGTGGTCGGTGTACCGGTTCTGGCCGCGCACCGGTTATGTGTTCGCGCCGGAGCTGCCGCGGACGGCCACCGAGGCGGCGGTCACTTTCGACCCCGCGCTGCGCCACCTGTTCCGGGTGTACCTGGCCAACCGCGGGGTGTGGGAGGCGCTGGTCGGCGCCGGGCCGACCTGCTCGGTGGCCGCCGATGACAGCGACGTCGATGCCTACCTGGCGGCGTTCGGCGCCCTGCTGGCCGAGCTGACCGCCTGACTCCGGGTCACCTGGTCAGTTCGGGTACAGGGCTGCGCGGGCCGCACCGTCCTTCCACGGCACGGCCCACGCAGGCTCCCCGCGGGCCCGCTGCGCCCCCGGGCCGGTCAGCTCTCGATCGGCAGCGGGTCGGTGGCCAGGCTCTCGTCGCCTTCCAGCAGCGCCGGTGCCCGGGCCAGGGCCGCCGGGCGGGCGAAGGCCAGCACCGCGGCGTAGATGACCCCGGCGGCGATCAGCGCCACCGTGAGCCACGGCAGCACGTTGTACGGGCTGGGCTGGCCGGGCCGCAGGTCCCCCCAGATCGGGACGGCCAGCACCACGGCGCCGATGACCGGGGTCACCACCCACAGCCAGATGTTCTTGCGGATGCCGCGGCGGCGGAACTTCACGAACTCCACCACCAGCGCGACGTTCGCGGCCAGGTACATGATGATCAGCCCGAGGATTCCGTACGTGCCGAGGAAGCCGGACGCGGTGCCGGGGCTGGTGAACGCGGTGGAGACCACCCCGATCGCGATGCTGGGCGCCACGAACGCGACCGCGGCGATGGCCGGGGTGCGGAACCGCGGGCTCACCGCGGCCAGGGTGTGGCTCCACAGGCCGCCGCGGGCCCCAGCGAAGATCACCCGGGAGGTCTGGGTGTTGGCCGCCACGTAGGAACTGGTCACGCTGGACAGGAAGACCCAGGTGATCAGCGGCGCGACCACCGGCACGAACGCCTTGGCGGCGGTGTGGAACGGGTTGGGGTCGATGGCCAGCGCGCTGGCATGACCGGTCCCGAACGCGGTCACCAGCGCATACGAGCCGAGCACGTAGATGATGCCGCTGACCACGACCGCGCCCAGCACCGCCAGCGGCACATTCCGGCGCGGGTTGCGCGTCTCCTCGGCCAGCGGGGCGGCCGCCTCGAACCCGCCGAACGCCAGCACCGCCAGGCTGAAGGCGAGCAGCACGTCTTTGGAACCACCCGGCCAGCTGAACGGCGCTGCCGACAGCCCGCTGTTGCCCCCACGGACCAGGATGGTGAGGCTCAGCGCCAGCAGCAGCACCACCTCGAACACGTACAGGACGACGGTCACCCGGACGCCGAACCGCAGCCCCACCACGACCGGCGCCACCACCAGGGCGCCGTAGATGATGGTGACGATCTGGGTGATCCCCCACACGTGCGGGTTACCCAGCACGTTCTGCACGATGTAGCTGCCGACGAAGATGTAGATCCCGCCGAACGCGATGATGTAGCCGAGCACCGTGATCACCCCGATGGCGACCGCCACCTTGGTGCCGATCGAGCGGGTGATGTAGGTGATGAACGAGCCGGCGCTGGGGTAGACACCGGCGAACTGGGCCAGGCTGCTCGCGGTCGCGCCCATCCCGACCATGCTGATGAGGAAGATCAGCGGGGCCGAGGCGCCGGCCAGGCCGACCATCACGCCGGTGGTGAAGAACAGGTTGAAGGCCGGGGCCACCTGCGCCAGCCCCGGCATGATCACGCCGAAGAGCCCGATCTGGCCGCGCTTGAGAGTCGCGGGGGATTGTTGGGTGGCAGTCATCGCTAGCCCCTTCCGTGCCGGGAGACGAATTCCAGGAAGACCCGGTTGAACTCGGCCGGGTGCTCCCACAGGCAGGCGTGGCCGCCCTTGGTGGTGGCCCACTGCGCGCCGGGGATGCGCTCGTGCAACTGCCGGGACAGCGACACCGGGATGAGGATGTCCTCCTCCCCGGCGAGCACGAGGGTGGGCACGGCGAGCTGGCCGAGCCGGCTGGTGGTGTCGTGCTGCTGGATCACCGCGAGCTGGGCCAGGTAGGCGTGAACCGGCTGGTCCAGGTAGCGCATCGCGGTCTCGAACTCGGCCAGTTCCTCGCCCCGCTGGCTGAAGAAGGGAACGGTGAAGGCCCACAGCGTGACGTCCCGCATCACGCATGGCACGCCGAGCACCGGGGCCATGCCCGCCCACATGTCGAACATCCGGGAGCAGAACGGCCCCGGCGCCGCGTAGGTGCACCCGAAGGTGGCGCTGAGCAGGTCGGAGGAGTAGGCCAGCGCGTACTCCTGGGCGATCATGCCGCCCATGGAGACGCCCATCAGGTGGAAGCCGGTGATGCCGAGAGAATCGACCAGCGCTTTCGCGTCGTCGGCCAGCATCCGGCTGGTGTACGGGCCGGCCGGCGTGGAGCTGGCCCCGATGCCCCGGTTGTCGAACCGGAGCACCCGGTAGCCGGCGCCCAGGAGGTCATCCATCTGGAGCACCCAGGTCTCCAGGTCGTCGGCCAGCCCGTTGACGAGGACGATCGTCTCCCGGCCGTCGCCCTCCAGCCGGTAGTTCACGTCGATGTCATTGACCCTGGTCACCGGCATTGGCTGTCCCTCCAGATCGAAGGCGGATTCTCGCGTGCAGCTCCCTGAGCAGGTCCTCGGTCAGTGAGAAGTGCTGGCTGGCCAGGCTGGCCGCGAGCGCGGGGTCGCCGGCGATGACCGCCTCGGCCAGTTCCGGGTGCTGGTGCAGGGCGCGCCGCCGGACCTCCGGGCTGTACGGCTCGGCGTCGAACCCGAAGCTCACCTCGCGCCGGATGCGGGTGCTCAGCTCGGCCAGCCGGGTGTTGTGGGTGGCCTGCGCGATGGCCCGGTGCAGGGCGGCATCGGCCAGCCGGGAGGCGCCCCGGTCGGGGGCGGCGGCGTAGTCCGCGACCGCGGCCCGGATGGCCACGATGTCAGCGGGGTCACGCCGGAAGGCCGCGGTGCGGGCGATGAGCTGCTCGATGAGCAGCCGGAAGTCCAGTACCTCGCTTAGCTCTTCCCAGGCGGGCAGCAGCGTGCGGCGGATCATCTCGTCCGAGTCGGCGCCCTGTCCGGTCTGGACGAACGTGCCACCGCCGCGGCCACGCCGGGCAGTCACATACCCCGCGGCCTGCAGCCGCTGCAGCGCCTCGCGCACGGTAGTGCGGCTGACCTCCAGCATGGCGGCGAGTTCCCGTTCGGTGGGCAGCCGCTGGCCGGGCACGAACTCGCCGAGTGCGATGGCGGTCACCAGCCGCTCGGCGATCCGCTCGCCCGCGGTCCGCAGCGTGATCGGGGTCAGCAGGGCGCCGAACGAGACGTCCGCGGACGGCTCGGGAGCGGTCATGACAGGCCCCCGTTGCGGAAGAACCCGGCGATGAACCGGGCCATCGTCTGGGCACCGCGCACGATGCTGGCCAGTTCCACCGCCTCGTCGACGGCGTGGATGTTCCGCG
>DATDGI010000412.1:0-3442 GCA_036522155.1 Streptosporangiaceae bacterium | reverse complement strand
TGCTGCTCGGCGAACCGGACCGGCCGCTCTCGCCGCACGTCCGGGTTCGTTTCACCTTCACCGACTCGGGGCCGGATCTGCGATTCACCGATCAGCGGACGTTTGGCCACCTGGTGTTCGCGCCGGGTGGCGCGGAACTGCCATCGATGATCGCGCACATCGCGCCGGACCCGATGGAGGCCGCCTTCGACCAGGCGGCGGTCATCACCCGGCTGCGCACCCGCCAGTCCGGCGTCAAGGCCGCGCTGCTGGACCAGTCGCTGGTCAGCGGCATCGGCAACATCTACGCCGACGAGGCGCTGTGGCGGGCCCGGCTGCACTGGGCCAGGCCGGGCCGGGCGGTCAGCCGGGCCGCCGCCAGCGAGCTGATGGCCGCCGTGGCCGAGGTACTGGCGCAGGCGCTGCGGGCGGGCGGCACCTCGTTCGACAGCCTGTATGTGAACGTGAACGGGGAGAGCGGCTACTTCAGCCGGTCACTCGCTGTTTACGGGCGGGCCGGTGAGCCGTGCCCCCGGTGCGGCACGCCGGTCCGGCGGGACCCGTTCATGAACCGGTCGGCCTACTCCTGCCCGTCCTGCCAGCCCCGGCCGCGGGTCCGGGCGCCCCGTCGTGACCTGCAAGATCGCTCAACTTGACCGGATAGCCAGAGGGGTGCGATCCTTGAGGGGTCACCTTGCGCGCACTCATGCGTGTCTTCGCGTGTGCGCCCACTCTGGTCACTCAGTGTGGAGGACCCACTACAATGGCGAAGGCTCTACTCGGCCACGTCGGCGGGCCTGATCCCCGCATTATCTCTGAGATGCGCCGCCTCCAGCGGCGGGTCCATGACCTGGAAGCCGAGCTTGCCCGGCTGCAGGAAGAGAACGACGTGCTAACCGCCGGGGTCAGTCATGGACTACTCGTCGCCACCCGCGAACGTGAGCCCGCGCTTACCTGAACCCGCGCTTGCCTGATCGATCCGGGGCCGCAGGTCCCGGCCGCGTACCATAACCCGAGCAGGGACGCCGAGCGGCGTCCCTGCTCGTTTGGGTGGGCCGCCCGTGGGCAGTGAGTCCTGGCCGGCCCGGGCGGCGCGGGAGCACGGAATGGACGGCAGCTGGCGGTAAGGTGCGGATGGATCGGTCCGCACCGCGCTCCCGCGAATGCGTTGCGGTCGGGTAACGGCCGGACGAGGAGGAGAGCCGCAGGTGTACCTGAAGACTCTCACCCTGCGCGGGTTCAAGTCCTTCGCCTCGGCCACGACCCTGCGGTTCGAGCCGGGCATCACCTGTGTCGTGGGCCCGAACGGATCGGGCAAGTCGAACATCGTCGACGCCTTCTCCTGGGTCATGGGCGAGCAGGGGGTCAAGAGCCTGCGCGGCGGCCGGATGGAAGACGTCGTCTTCGCCGGCACCTCGTCCCGCCCGCCGCTGGGCCGGGCCGAGGTCACTCTCACCATCGACAACAGCGACGGCGCGCTCCCCATCGACTACACCGAAGTCACCATCAGCCGCCTGCTGTTCCGGTCCGGCCAGAGCGAATACGCCATCAACGGGAACCACTGCCGGCTGCTCGATGTCACCGAACTGCTGTCCGACTCCGGCCTCGGCCGGGAGATGCACGTGATCGTCGGGCAGGGCCAGCTCGACGAGGTGCTCACGGCCGGCCCGGAGGCGCGCCGGGCGCTGATCGAAGAGGCCGCCGGCGTGCTGAAGCACCGCCGGCGCAAGGAGAAGGCGCTCCGCAAGCTGGAGGCGATGCAGGTCAACCTGACCCGGCTGGTCGACCTCACCGGCGAGCTGCGCCGCCGCCTCGGGCCACTCGGCCGGCAGGCGGCCCTCGCCCGCCGGGCCGTGGTCATCCAGGCCGACGTGCGGGACGCCCGGCTGCGGCTGCTCGCCGACGACTATGTCGCGGCCAGCGCCGACCTGGCCCGCGGGGAGACCGACGAGGTGGCGGTGCTGGCCCGGCGCGGCGAGCTGGAGCAGGCCCTGCACCAGGCGCGGCTGTCCGAGTCCGCCCTGGACGCCGCGGAAACCGAGCACGCGCCCCGGCTGGCGCAGGCCCAGCAGACCTGGTTCGAGCTGTCCGCGCTGGGCGAACGGCTGCGCAGTGTCGCCAGCGTCGCGCAGGAACGGCACTCGCACCTGGCCACCGAGCCCGGGCCGGCCCGGCCGGGCCGTGATCCGGACGCTATGGACGCCGAGGCCGCTTCGCTGCGCGAGCAGGAAGCGGTGCTGGCCGAGCGGCTGGACACCGCCCGTACCCAGCTCACCGCGGCCGTGGCCGGGCGGGAAGCGGCCGAGCGTGAACTGGCCCGGGCTGAGCGGCTGCTGGCCGAACAGACCGCCCGCGCCGCCGCCCGGGCCGAACGGCTGGCCACGCTGCGGGGGCAGGTGGACGCGGCCAGGAGCCGGGTGGTCTCCGCCCAGGAGGAAGCCGGCCGCCTGGCCGACGCGCTGGCCCAGGCCGAGTCCCGGGCGGAACAGGCCCAGCGGGAATACCAGGAGTTCCAGGACGCGGCGGCGGGCCGTGACGACGACCGGGCGGCCCTGGTAACCGGGCATGAGGAGGCGGCCGCGGCCCTGGCCGGGATCACCGCCCGGGTGGCCGGCCTGCGGGCGGCCGAGCGGCGGGCCAGTGCCGACCGCGCGGCGCTGACCGCGCGCGGAGAGGCGCTGGCGGAAGGAATCCGGGCGATCGAGCAGGGCACGGCCGGGTCGGCCGCCCTGCTGGCCGATCCGGCCCGGCCGGACGAGGTGCTGGGGGCGGTCGCCAGCCTGCTGACCGTGGCCGACGGGGCACAGGAGGCGATCACCGCGGCGCTCGGCGGCGCGGCCGACGCGGTCGCTGTGGCCGGCCTCGACGCGGCGGTGACGATCCTCCGCCAGCTCAAGGCCGACGACGCGGGCACCACGGCGCTGGTCATCGCCGGCCACGGCGATCCGCAGGGCCCGGCCGGGCAGGCGGAGATCAGCTACCCGGCGGGCGTTGTGCCCTCACATGAGCTGGTGAAGGCACCGCCGGAGCTGTCTCCCGCGATCGCCGCGCTGCTGGCCGGGGTGGCCGTGGCGGACGACCTCGACCAGGCCCGCGACCTGGTCCGCGCCCACCCGGAGCTGCGGGTGGTGACCCGCGACGGCGACCTGCTCGGCGCCCACTGGGCCCAGGGCGGTGCCGCCCGGCCTGCGGGCGTGCTGGCCATGCGGGCGGCGGCGGATGCCGCCGCGGACGGCCTGGCCGCAGCCGGCCAGGCCAGCCAGCGGGCCGCGGCCGAGCTGGCTTCGGCCGCCGCCGAGGAGGAGCAGGCGCAGCAGGAGGTGGCGCGGGCGCTGGCCGCCATGCAGGAGGCGGACGCCGCGGCGGCGGCGACATCCGGGCAGCTGGGACGGCTGGCCGGGGCCGCGCGGGCGGCCCAGGACGAGGCCGCCCGGCTGGCGGCCGCGATCACCGCCGCGCAGGA
>DATDGI010000411.1:0-20722 GCA_036522155.1 Streptosporangiaceae bacterium | reverse complement strand
CGCGAACGGCACGTTGAGCAGCCGGGCCAGCGTCTGGGCGAGCAGCGTCTTGCCGGAGCCGGTCGGGCCGAGCAGCAAGATGTTGGACTTGGCCAGCTCCACCCCGTCCTCACCGGACCGGGTCGGCTCGCCACCGGACTGAACCCGCTTGTAGTGGTTGTAGACCGCGACCGAGAGGGCCTTCTTGGCCTTTTCCTGGCCGATCACGTAGGCGTCGAGGAACTCGTAGATCTCGCGCGGCTTGGGCAGGCTGTCCCACTTGAGCTCGGACGGCTCGGCCAGTTCCTCTTCGATGATCTCGTTGCAGAGATCGATGCATTCGTCGCAGATGTACACGCCGGGGCCAGCGATGAGCTTCTTGACCTGCTTCTGGCTCTTCCCGCAGAAAGAGCATTTTAGAAGGTCACCGCCTTCCCCGATGCGCGCCACCAACCAACTCCCTCATCGCGGCCGCCGCGGCGGCCCGGCCAATGTCCGCGGTCCTGCCATCATGGGCCAGCGGGACCCCGCTGGTCTACCCTGTTCGTCCGACCGTACCGGTTGCGGCCCTGGAGTGCGAAGTCACCCGCGGCCGGCGCGGCGGTAGGGCCGCCCCCGCCCGGCTTCCGCCGCTTTAGGACGACCCTACCTCGGCCCGGCGCTTGAGGTTCGTCAGAACCTCGTCCACGAGTCCGTATTCCCTGGCGTCCTCGGCCGAGAAGTACTTGTCCCGCTCGACGTCCCTGGCCACCTGGTCCTCGGGCCGGCCGCTGTGCAGGGCGATGATGCGCTCCATCGCGCTGCGCATCCGCAGGATCTCGCGGGCCTGGATCTCCAGGTCGCTCGATTGCCCGTAGCCGCCCTCGGTGGCCGGCTGGTGCAGCAGGATGCGGGCGTTCGGCAGCGCCATCCGCTTGCCGTTGGTACCCGCGGCGAGCAGCACCGCTGCCGCCGACGCGGCCTGCCCGACGACGCAGGTCGAAATCTCCGGCTGGACGAACTGCATCGTGTCGTAGATCGCCATCATCGAGGTGACCGACCCGCCGGGCGAGTTGATGTACATGGTGATGTCGCGGTCGGGGTCCATCGACTCCAGCGCGATCAGCTGGGCGATCACGTCGTTCGCCGAGGCGTCGTCGATCTGCACGCCCAGGAAGATGATCCGCTCCTCGAAGAGCTTGTTGTACGGGTTCATCTCCTTGATCCCGTACGAAGTCCGCTCCACGAAGGACGGCAGGACGTACCGCGCCTGCGCGGGCTGGGCCAGGACCGGGCTGACTGCGGCCTGGGCCTGGGGGCGGTTCGCTGTGCTCACGTTCGGTTCCTCCGCTTCCGGTCCAGGGTCAAGAGACGGGCCCCGCCGACGGGACCTCCAGGGCGCTGCGGATCACATAGTCGACGAAGCCGTAGTCCTTGGCTTCCTCGGCGGTGAACCAGCGGTCACGGTCGGCGTCCTTCTCGATCTGGTCGACCGGCTGCCCGGTGTGGTAGGCGATCCGGTCGAACAGGGTCCGCTTGATGTAGAGCATCTGCTCGGCCTGGATCTTGATGTCGGAGGCGGTGCCGCCGATGCCACCCGACGGCTGGTGCATGAGGATGCTCGCGTGCGGCAGGGCGTAACGCTTGCCCGCGGTGCCGGCCGACAGCAAGAACTGGCCCATCGAGGCGGCCATGCCCATGGCGTAGGTGGCAATGTCGTTTGGCACGTACTGCATCACGTCGTAGATGGCCAGGCCCGCGTAGACGGACCCGCCGGGTGAGTTGATGTAGATGCTGATGTCGCGCTTGTCGTCCTCGGCCGCCAGCAGGACCAGCTCGGCGCAGATCCGGTTCGCGACGTCCTCGTCCACCTGCTGGCCGAGGAAGATGATCCGGTGCCGCAGCATGCGCTGGAAGAGCGGGTCGCCCAGGAGCACCGGCGCGGCCTCCGCGGTCCGCTGCACGATGTCGGGCACCGTGCTGGCCAGCGCGGCACTGGCGGACACCGGCTGGAGGGCCGGGGCGGTGCCCGTGCCCCGCTGCTCGTTCACCTCTCGGTGCTGCACCCGGTCGCTCACCGTGCTCTCCTCGCTCTCATATGCCATTGTCTGTGACCCTAACGCGGGGCCGGGCCAGGAACGTCCGCCACCGGCCCCTGTTCGCTGACGGCGCAGGCTCCGCCGGAGCCAGGCTCCGGTCAGGCAGGAGGGGTCAGCCCCCGGTCAGGCCGGGGGCGGGGGGCCGGGGAGCACACTCCCCTCAGGCCGGGGGGCCAGGCCCGGTCAGGCGTGGTCAGAGCGGCCCGCCCTGGTCACCCGGTGGCGCCGTCGTCCTGGCCGGCCTCGTCCTGGCCCGCCTTGTCTGAGCCGGCCTCGTCTGGGCCGGCCTCATCCTGGCCGCCGTCGGGTCCGGCCGCATCCGGCCCGGCCGTCTCGCTGTCCCCGGCCTCCCCGGCCTCCCCGGCCTCTTCCCCGACGGCCTGCTCGGTGGTGACGGCCTTCAGATCGACCGGCCGGCCGGCCTCGTCGGTGACCGTCGCCCGCTCCGCCAGCAGGTCCAGCGCCTTGGCCCGGAGCACCTCGGTGACCGCCACCCCCAGCTGGCCCCGGTCCACGATCTCTTTGGCCAGCCGGTCCGGCGGGGTGCCGAGCCGGTACGCCTGCTCCACGATGTAGGCGTTCAGCTCTTCCTGCTCGACCCCGAGTTCTTCCTGCCGGGCGATCTGGTCGAGCACGAAGCTGGCGGTGACAAACCGGCGCGCATCGGCGGCGATCTCGTCGTCCAGCGCCTGGGATGTCATTTCGCGCGAGCCGAGGTAGGCCTCCCGGGTCAGGCCGGCCCGCTCCAGCTGCTCGTCCAGCGAGTGGTCGCGCCGGTCGATCTCCTCGGCGACCAGCCGTTCGGGCAGCGGGATGTCCACCCGGGCCAGCACGGCGTCCAGCGCCCGCTCCCGGGCCTGGCCGGCCTGCTGCATCCGCTTGGCGCCCGCCAGCCGGGCCCGGGTGCTGGCCCGGAACTCGCCCAGGGTGTCGTACTCGCTGGCGGACTGGGCGAACTCGTCGTCCAGCTCGGGCATTTCCTTCACCTTGACGCTGTGCACGGTCACCGCGACGTCGGCCTGCTCGCCCGCCCGCCCCCCGCCCGCCAGCTCCGAGGTGAAGGTGGCCGCGTCCCCGGCCGACATGCCGGTCAGCGCCTCGTCCAGGCCGTCGACCAGGGTGCCGCTGCCGACCTCGTAGGAGATCCCGCTGGCCTGCGCGTCGTCCACCGGGGTGCCGCCCACCGAGGCGGACAGGTCGATGGACACGTAGTCACCCGCCTGCGCCGGCCGGTCCACCCCGCGCAGTGAGGCGAACCGCTCGCGCAGCCCGGCGATGTACTCCTCCACCTCGTCCGGGGTGACCTCGGCGTTATCCACGGTCACCGGCAGGCCGGCCAGCTGGGGCAGGTCGAACTTCGGCCGGATGTCCACCTCGGCGGTGAAGGCGAGCTGCTGCCCGTCGTCCAGCTGGGTGATCTCCACCTCCGGCTGGCCGAGGGCCAGCACGTCGTTGTCCTGCAGCGCCTTGCCGTACAGCTCAGGGACCGCGTCGTTGACCGCCTGCTCCAGCACCACGCTGCGGCCCAGCCGCTGGTCGATGACCCGCGGCGGGACGTGCCCCGGCCGGAACCCCGGGATCCTGACCTGCTTGGCGACCTCCCGGTAGGCCTTGTCGAGACTGGGCTTGAGCTCGGAGAACGGAACCTCGATGGTCAGCTTGACCCGGGTCGGGCTCAGTTCCTCGACATCGGTCTTCACGGCGGCGTCACTCCCTGGTCGCCTGGGTCCTGGCCCGCCGTGAGCGCGCCCGGCGGACGCGGCCAGCCAGCGCAGCCTCAAGCGGCTACGGCGGCCAAGTCTATGGCAGCCAGCCGGCCTGGCCGGCCTGCTCGGCACGGCCCGTGGGATGATCACGGTCCGGATCGTGGGCGGATCACCGGCCGGGATGGCCGGCGGGTCACCGGCCGGATAGCGGGCGGATCACCGGCCGGATAACAGCAGGCCGATCCGGCGGCCGCGGGCGATCGCCTCCCGCCGGGACCCCACGCCGAGCTTCCGGTAGGCCGAACGCAGATGCGTCTTGACCGTGTTGACCGACAGGAAGAGGGCCTGGGAGATCTCCTCGTTGGTCATGTGCGAGGGCAGGAAGCAGAGCACGGCCCGCTCGCTGTCGGTCAGCCGGACGGTGTCCGGCCCGGCCGCCGGGCCCAGCTGCGGCGCCTGAGCGTCGAAACGCTCCAGCACCCGGCTCGCGAAGCCCGCGTACCGGCTGGTGGGCGGGACCAGCACGGTCACGCAGGAGCGGACGGCCGCGCCCCCGTCCAGGAACACCCGGAACGCCTGCTCGGGCTCGGCCAGCGCGAGGGCCTGTTCCACCGCTGCGGTGGCTTCCTGGCGGTCCCCGAGGCGGCGGTGGGCCACGGCCGCCACCAGCAGGGCCGCGGTCCGCTCCCGCAGGGTGGCGGTGTCAGCCAGGCCGGGCGCGGCGGCATCCAGGGCGGCCGGGAAATCGCTCTCGGCGAGCAGCAGTTCGGCCCAGACCAGGCTGGCGTCGGTGCGCCCGGGCTCCTCCCCCTCGTCCGCCAGCAAGAGCAGCGCCCGGGCCCGGCCGGGGTCGCCGGCCCGCAGCGCCGCCTGCGCCTCGCCCACGGTCACCGCCGCGGCCAGCGCCGGCCGGGCCCGGCCCCAGCCTTCCCTGAGCCGGGACAGCGCCGCCCGGGCGGCCGCCGCATCGCCATCCGCGAGCAGGACCGCGGCCTGGATGAGCGCCGTGATCTCGATGACCAGCGGCTCCCCCGGCAGCTGCCCGGCCCCGCCCCCGGTCCCCTCGTCCAGCAGCGCCTGGGCGGCCGCCAGGTCATCGCGGACCAGCCGCACCACCCCCTGAGCCAGCCCGGCCAGCCGGGCGGCCATGTGGGCGGCGGTGGTAGTGCCCTGCCGCACCTCGTCCGCGGCCTGCCCGGCCACCGTCAGGTCACCGCAGCAGGCCTCGGCGAGCGCGCGCCAGCCGCGTGCCCTGGCCCGCAGGTCGGTCAGCGCGCCCGCGCCGAGCTGGTGGTCGGCCTGCCGGAGGGCGTCCCTGGCGCCGGCGGTCTGCCACCGCCGCAGGCTGGCCAGGCCCAGGCTGAACCACAGCAGCCCGACCGCCCGGTGCTCGGCCTGGGTACTGGCCGCGAGCTGCGCCGAGCCGGCCAGCGAGCGGGCCTCGGGAGCCAGCGCACGCTCAGCGCGATCGGAGCCCGCCGCCAGCGTCAGGCGCAGGGCCATCAGCGCCGGTTCCATGATCCGGCGCATCGCGGCGCTGGCCGTGGCCAGCGCGCGGCCGGCGCCGTCGGCGTAGACCGCCGCCCCATCGGTGTCACCCCGCCACAGCCGGGCCGCGGCCCAGGCCGCGCCCACCGCGGGGTCGCCGGCGGCCCGGTCGGCCGGGAACAGCGCGAGGACCGATTCCAGCTCGGCCAGATCGGCGGACATGACCACGCCAAGCCCGGTCTCGGCCAGCACCATGGCCGCGTAGTCCCAATCCTCCGCCGCGGCCGCCGACCGCACCGCGTCGAGCGCCCGGCCATGGCCGGCGTACCAGTGCGCCGCCCGGCGGAGCAGGACCGGCACCTCGTGCGGGATCTCCCGGTGCAGTTCGGCGGTGAGCACCTCCTTCAGCATCGGGTGGTACCGGTAGTCGCCACCGCCCCGGCCGGCCGGCTCCACGAAGCAGTTCTCCCGGCTCAGCTGATCCAGCAGCCGGGCACTGCCGGACTGCCCGGTCAGCGTGTCGGCCAGGTCGCCGGACACGGCCGGCACCAGGCTGGTGCGCACCAGCAGGGCGCGGACCCGCGGCTCCTTCCTGGCCAGCACCTCGTCCCACAGGTAGTCGGTCACCAGCGGCTCGTCGCCCGCCAGGCCGTTGACCTTCTGGCCCGGCCCCGCCCCGGCTCCGGCCTGCATCGCCGCCAGCCGCAGGCCAGCCATCCAGCCCTCGGTGCACGCGAGCAGTTCCGCCCGCTCGTCGGCGGCCACCTCGATGCCGAGCATGCGGAAATAGGCGTCCGCTTCCACTGCGGTGCAGGCCAGGTCCGCGCCGCCGATGTCGGCCAGTTCGCCAGCGACCCGCAGCCGGGCCAGTTGCAGCGGCGGCGGGCGGCGGCCGGACAGCACCAGCCGCAGGCCGGCCGGCGCATGCCTGATCAGGACGTCGATGCCGGACAGGACACCGGGGTCGATGAGTTCCTGGCAGTCGTCGAGCACGAGCACGACCGGCTCGCGGAACGTCTGTGCGGCCGCGACGAGCTGGAGCGGGAACTGATCGGCGGAGGTGTCCGCGAGCGCCCGCAGTGTCTCCGGCGGGGCCGCCTGGATCCGGTTCAGGCCCATGCACACGTAGGACCAGAACCAGTCGCGCTGGTCGTCGGCATCGACGGTGAGCCACACCACCCGGCCCGCGGCCCGCCCGGCGGCGGCCCAGGAGGCGCAGGCGACGGTCTTGCCCGCGCCCGCCGGCCCGGATATCACCGTCACCCGGTGCCGGCAGGCCCGGTCGAGCAGCGCGTTCACCCGCGGCCGGTCGAGCACGGGGAAGCTCGGGGTGGGCAGCCGGAGCTTGTCCTCAAGCAGTTGCGCCCGGGCTGGGCGGGCTGGCCCGTCCGGGCCGCTGCTGGCCGGCTCCCTGGCCGTCCGGTGCGCGGACGGCGTGGAACTACTGATGGTGCTCGTCATCGACATCCCCCCGATGCCCGGATTTGACCGCCCGGGAGGCCGATGCCCCCTCACCACCCGCGGGCAGGACATATGCGCAAGCCGTCGCCCTTTGAGGGCTAGTACCCAGGGTGCGCGGTATCAACCCAGAACCCATAACTGCGGGTAATGGCACTATCGCTGCCTGTACCAAGCGTGGCTGAGGCAGCGGGCGGGGTGAGGGCGGAGGCCAGTCCAGCACCCGGCCTCCGGCTCAGCGGCGCCAGGCCCGGGCCGCCAGCCCGGCGGCGGCCAGCGGCAGGCCATGATCGAGCTGGTAGTCCAGGTTGATGGCGGCGTTGATGAGGGACAAGTGGCTGAACGCCTGGGGGAAGTTCCCCAGCTGCTCGCCAGTCTGCCCGATCTCCTCAGAAAACAGCCCGAGGTGGTTGGCGTACGTCTGCATCTTCTGGAAGGTCAGCTCGGCCTCGCCGAGCCGTCCGGAGCGGGCGAGCGCGTCCACGTACCAGAAGGTGCACAACGAGAAGGTGCCTTCCTGGCCGCGCAGCCCGTCCGGGGACGCGCTGGGGTCGTACCGGTAGACCAGGCTGTCCGACACCAGTTCGGAGTCCATCGCGCGCAGCGTGTCCAGCCACATCGGATCGAACGGCGATACGAAACCCATCAGCGGCATCAGCAGCAGCGAGGAGTCGAGCACCTCGCTGCCGTAGTGCTGGACGAACGCCCGCCGGCCAGGGTGCCAGCCCTTCGCCATGACCTGCTGGTAGATCCGGTCCCGCTCGGACCGCCAGCGGGGGATATCGGCCGGGCGGCCCAGTCCTTCCGCCAGCCGGATCGCCCGGTCCAGCGCCACCCAGCACTGGAACCGTCCGTAGGTGAAGTCCTGGCGGCCGCCACGCGTCTCCCAGATCCCCTCGTCCGGCTGGTCCCAGTGCTCGCAGACCCACTCGATCATGTCGGCCACCACGGTCCACCCCTGGTGCGCGATCTGCAGCCCGTGCGTGTCGGCGTGGTACATGGCGTCCAGCGCTTCGCCGTAGATGTCGAGCTGGAGCTGGTCCGCGGCCCCGTTACCGATCCGGACCGGGCTGGATCCGCGCCAGCCCTCGAAGTGGTCCAGGGTCTCCTCGGTCAGGTCGCTGGATCCGTCCACCCGGTACATGATCTTGAGCGGGGTGGGGCCGTGGCCGGCCTGCTCGATCAGGCGGTCCCGGACCCAGACCCCGAACGCGGCCGCCTCTTCCAGGTAGCCGAGGCCCAGCAGCGCGTACACCGAGAAGGACGCGTCCCTGATCCAGGTGTAGCGGTAGTCCCAGTTCCGCTCGCCGCCGACCTGCTCGGGCAGGCCGGTGGTGGGTGCCGCCACCAGGGCGCCGGACGGCGCGTAGGTCATCAGCTTGAGCGTCATCGCGGAGCGGGTCACGATCTCCCGCCAGCGGCCGGTGTAGGTCGACCGGCCCAGCCAGTCGCGCCAGAACCCGGCCGTGTCGTCCTCCAGCCGCGACAGCTCGGCCGGCGTCATCCGGCGCGGCTTGCCGCCCATGGATTCCAGCACCAGCCCGGCGCTCTCGCCTTCGCGCAGGGTGCGCCTGATCACGAGGTCGTCGCCGTCCCTGTCGATGGTGGCGCCCTGGTCGCTGTGCAGGCCGACCGAGTGCAGCGTGAGTTCCATGCCGTTGCCTTCGAAGACGGCGCCGGAGTCGGAGATGTCCAGCTTGTGCGGCTGGCGGCCGTAGTCGAACCGGGGCCGGATCTCCACCAGGAACTGCATGCTGCCGCGCACCACCCGCAGCCTGCGCACGAGCCGGTGCCGGCCGGTAACCCGGCTGCCGGCGATGGGCATGAAGTCGGTCACCTCGCCCACCCCATCCGGAGTGAGGAAGCGGGTGATCAGGACCGCGGTGTCCGGGAAGTACAGCTGGCGGGTCACGTCGCAGCCGCCTTCCGGCGACACCCGGAAGTAGCCGCCCCGGTCCGCGTCTAGCAGGGACGCGAACACGCTGGGGGAATCGAACCGCGGGCAGCAGAACCAGTCCACCGTCCCGTCGGTCGATACCAGCGCCGCGGTCTGCAGATCGCCGATGAGCCCATGATCGCTGATGTTGGGATACCGGGCCATGATCATCCTCCCCGGCGGCCTGCCGCTGGGCGTGTGGTCACCATGAGTCGTGTTATGTCCTGACAGCATCCGCCCGGGCGCACGGCCGGGTCGTCACCCGCAGCGGGTTATCCCGGCCGCCCGGGCCGGAGCGGGCCGCCATCCCGCCGCCCTGACCAGGGATATTCACACCGAACTCACACACAACATGCGCTCCGCCCGCAGGTCCGCCGCCGATGATGAATATGGGATTCTCGTATCCGGCCGACAGTGAGGTGCGCTGACGTGGACGAACAGGAACACCCCGCCGGGGCGGAGCCAGCCGGGTCGCAGGAGGGCGGCGCCGCGGCGGAGCCAGACGGTGCCACCGCGCCGCTCGCGCTGCCGGCCGCCGCTGGGCCGCGGCCCGGGCGCGGCCCAGCCGCCCGCCGGGCGCTCGCCAGCCGGAGCGCGGGCTGGATGGTGGCGGCCTTGCTGGCGGGCGTCATCATCGGGCTGTCGATCGGCTTCGCGGGCTCGTCGTCCACGGTGGTGATGGCACCGGCCGGTGTGGCCAGGTCGTTCACGATCGGCCCGGCCGGCGGGCCCCAGCGGGCCATCGTGGTCGGCCCATGCGCAGGGGTCCAGCGGACCATCTTCGTGGGCCCGGGCAAAGGCGGGCCTCAGCGCACTATCGTCGTGGGCCCGGGCGGCCTGCCGCCGGGGGCAGTCGTGGTCGGCCCAGGCGCAGGGGTCCAGCGGACCATCACCGTGGGCCCCGGCGGAGCGGTCCAGCGGACCATCACCGTGGTCGGCCCGGCGGGCGGCAAGCCGGTGAAGGTCAGCAGGCAGTCCGTGAAGGGCCGGACCATCACGCTCCCGCCCGGGGTGCAGGTGCAGGTGCCAGCGAACGCGTCCTTCCCGCCGGGGATGCCGGTCCAGGTCCGGCCGGGCATGGTGTCCGCGTGCCTGCCCGGGCCGCAATCCACCTGGACGATTCCTTAGCGGGCGTGCTGCCGGTTCCGGCCCTACGGCCTCACTGGTAGTCGGCCCGGCGGATGAGCCCGGTCACCGGCTCGCCGCGCAGGAACCGGCGGGTGTTTTCGGCCGCCCGGCGGGCCGCGTGAGGGAGGACGCCGGGCACGATGCCGGAGTTGTGCGGGGAGCCGATCACATTGGGCAGGCCGAGGAAGGGGTAGTCCATCCGGAACCCCCCATCCTGGCCCGGCTCGTGCCACCAGGTGTCGATGCCGGCGCAGAACTCGGGGTGATCGCGCAGATGCTCGAACAGCGCCCGCTCGTCCACGACGGCCGCGCGTGACACGTTGACGACGATGGCGGCCGGCTTCATCAGGGCCAGTTCCCTGGCGCCGATGAGGCCGCGGGTGGCCGTGGTCAGCGGCAGGGCGATGACCAGCACGTCGGCACGGGCGAGCACGAGGTCAAGGTCGGCCAGGGTGCCGGCGAAGTCGACCGGGTCGCCGGTGGCGCCGGAGGTGTTCACCGCGTGGATGCGGGCGCCGAACGCCCGCATCAGGCCCGCGGTGGTGGCCCCGATGCCGCCGTAGCCGAGGATCGCGCAGACCGCGCCGTCCAGGGTGAGCAGCGGCTCCCACTGGTTGAACTCGCCGCGGGTGAGCCCGGCGTGGCGCTGGCGCAGCCGCCGGGCCAGGGCCAGCGTCATCGCCATGACGTGCTCGGCGATCGGCTCCGAGTACGCGCCGACGTTACTGGCCAGGATCAGCTGGCCGGGGATGGCGGCGAAGTCGAGGCCGTCGGCGCCGGCCGACAGCAGCTGGACGAACCGGAGCCCGGCCGCCTCCTGCCACGCCCCGGCGGGCAGTTCCCGGCGCAGGTTCCAGCCGATCAGCGCCTCCGCCTCCCGCAGGATGCCGCGCCGCTCGTCCTCGGCCACCGCGGCCAGGAAGGCCAGGCGGGCGTCGCCGCCGACCACCTCGGTGTTGATCCGGGTGAACTCGCCGTCCACCGGGTAGCTGACCGCCACCAGCCGCTGCCGGGCCATGGGTACCTTCCCTGTGCACGCGGGCGCCGTGCCTTGCGGACTCAAGGGTGCCGCACACAGGCGGGACGATGACCACCGGCCCGGCTCCGGTCAATCCGATCGTGAGCCGCTGAGCCGCGGCGCCGGGGCCGGGGCCGGTTCGCCGCCGGCGGCCGGGCGGGGCGTGATCCAGGCCGAGGCCACGTAGGCGACCACGACCGCCACGATCACCGCGGGCATGACCGCCAGCCCGTCCGACCCCAGCAGCAGTGTCGCCAGCAGGACCGAGGTCATCGGCAGCGTGAGCATCACCACGCTCATCGCGCCCATGCCGATGGCCACGCCGGCCACCAGCGGCAGACCGGGCAGATGCGACAGCGCCACCCCGCCAGCCGCGCCGATGAACAGCCCGGGGAACACCGGCCCGCCGCGGAAGCTGCCCAGCGACACCCCGTAGGCCAGGCCCTTGCACGCCATCAGCAGCAGCAGCGCACCGACGGTGAAACCGGCCCCGTGCTCGACCAGCGGCCCGATCGAGTTCTCGCCGGAGAACAGCACGTCGCTGACGGGCCGGCCGGTGGCCTCTGCGTACCCGATCGCCAGCGCGGCGACCACGAGGCCGGCCAGGACCAGCACCGGCAGCAGGTGCCGCTCCGCGTACCCGTACACGAGCCGGCCCAGCCAGCGGATGCCGGGTCCGATCAGCGCGGCGGCCAGCCCGGCGGCCACGGCCCAGCCGAACTCGGATGCATAGGGATGGCCGACCGGCGGCAGCCCGGGAATGGCCAGTGAGTACGTGCCCAGCCCGGTCAGGCTGCCCAGGCCGGTGAAGATGAGCGAGCCCACCCCGGCCGCCAGCAGGCCGGGCACCAGCACGACCTCCAGCGTCGCCCCGGCCAGCCCGGACGCCTCCATCAGCAGGAAGGCACCGAGGATCGGCGACCCGAGCAGGGCGCTGATGGCCGCGAAACTGCCGGACGCGGCCACCATCGACACCGCCCGGTCGGGGACGTTGCGCCGCTTGCTGAGGCGGATGGCGAGCACGCCGAGGCCGCCGCCGAGCGCGATGAGCGGCATCTCGGGCCCGAGCACGGCACCGAAGGCCAGCGTCGCCAGTGCGGCGCAGATGACCCCCGGCAGCTGGGCCGGCGTCGGCGGAGCGTGCATGGCGAACCCGCCGGAGGGCGACGGCCCGCCCCGGCCGGGCAGGTAGCGGATGGCCCCGGCGGCCAGCACCGCGCCGATCACCAGCATCGGCAGCGGCCACCAGGCGGGCGCGGTGGCGAACCCCAGTCCGTGCGGCAGCCGGGTGAACAGTTCCTGCTGGAGGTAATTGACCAAGGCCAGGAAGCCGTAGGCGGCCGCGGAGATCGGCACCCCCAGGATCGCCGCGATGATCAGCAGGCCAACGTAGTTCCGGCTTCGGAGCACCGCCGCGGGATCCGGCGGGTGCGCGGGCGTCGCCATCAGCCCATCCTTGCGCCCGGCCGGCAGCAGCGGCTCACCTCGGCCGGGTGACCCGGCTCCCTTCCCGGCGCCCCGGCGCCCCCGTGCGCGCCTGCGGCGCGGGCTAGTGCAGGGAGACCATCAGCAGCGCGATGAGCCCGCCGAAGACAGCCGCCAGGCCGGCCTCCGTGCCGAGCCGCCAGCCGCGCACCCCAGCCTGCCGGCCCGCAAGGAACCCATCCACCGCCAGCGTGGCGATGGAGGTGCCCAGGGCCGCGACCGCGTCGGCCCGCAGGCCCACCCCGGCCAGTTCCAGGCCGACGAAAACGGCAAATGGGGGCAGGCCACCGAGCAGGATCGGGGCTTCATGCCAGGCCGCCGCGTGTATCCGGCGCCACAGCCGGATCCGGGGCCCGGCCTGGTGCGCGCTGATCGTGGCCGTGTACACGTGCGCGAGCCAGTAGATCACCACGGTGGACGCCATCGCGTCCACTATGTCCCTGACGGAATCGCCCCGCCCGCTGGCGACCGCCAGCGCCGACGCGGCCACCAGGGTGCCGTAGAGCATGCCGCCGGTGTTGAGCCGCCTGAGCCATCCGGGCGGGGCCACCAGCTGAGGACCGGCTCCATCGGCGGGCGGCGTCAGGCCGGTGGCCGCCTGCTCGCCGGCCTGCTCTTCTGCGCTCACGCCGACACCCTAAACAGGCCGGACCCGGCCCCCGTCAGCCACCCTGGCACCCGCTCGCCGCCGGTCTGCTCGCGGGCTCGGTGATACTTCGCCCGGAACGGGTGATGACCCCGGTGGCCATCGCTGACCAGGCTGTATGCGGTCACCCCGAGCTGGCCCTGGCCGCGTGGCCCGGGGCCGACGGCCAGCGCAGCGTCAGCGCATGACGCCTGGCATCGGAGGCGCCTGATGGGCCATACCCGCTTCGCGTCGCTGGCTGACCTGCGCGCGCCTGCCACCTGGCCCAGAGCGCGGCGGCGGGCGGGAGAGCCGCCGGCTCCTCTCCCACCGAAACTAACGGGCCGCCGCACCCGCCTGGACGGCCGCGGCCAGTCAGGCCGGGTGAATGGCCCCGGCCCGGCCAGCCAGCTTGACCGCCGCGGCGCCCTGATCCTTCCCCGTATCGTCGTGCTCCGGCTGCAGGCGGACCTGTCGCCGGGCACGGCCAGCCAGCTGACCAGGGCCGTGCTCGCCCGGGTGAGGGCGTGCCGCGCGGGGGTGGGAACCCTGGTCCTCGACCTCGGGGCTGGCACCGAGATCGATGGCAGCGGCTACGCCGCGCTGGCCGATCTGGGCAAGCGGCTGCGACGGCTCGGTACCGGGCTGCGGGTGGTGGCGGCCTCCCGGCATGCCCGGGACCTGCTCCTGCAGCCCGGCCTGGCCGGCGAGCTCGGGGCCCGGTCTATCCATCCGACCCTGCGGGCGGCGGTCCTGGCCGCCTACGCCGCACTGCCCGGTCCCGGCCTGGTCACCACGGCCATGCGGGCCGCCCTGACCCGGCCGGCCGAGCTAGTCCTGCTGCCCGGCGCGGCCGGACCGCCGGAACAGATGCTTCACCCGGTGAGGATGGGGCGCGCTGCCGACGGCGCTTGCTGGACTGTCCTGGCCAGGGACATCCCGTAGAGAGGAATCAACATCATGGCTGACCTGATTGCCATCGGTTACCCGGACGAGTCCACCGCCGAGCTGGCTGCCGCCGAGGCGCGCCGGCTGGCCAGGGACCTCATCATCGAGCCGGACGCGATCGCGGTCATCGTCCGCGACCCCGAGGGCAAGTTCCACGTGCGCACCAGCCATCACCCGGTCGGGGCGGGCGCGACCTGGGGGATGTTCTGGGGGCTGCTGTTCGGCCTGCTGTTCTTCATCCCGTTCTTCGGGCTGGCCATCGGGGCCGGGATGGGCGCGCTCATGGGCAAGATCACCAAATCGGGGATCGACCGTGCCTTCCAGGACCAGGTGCGGGACATGCTCCAGCCCGGCACCTCGGCCCTGTTCCTGATGGTGGAGAAGGTCACCCCGGACAAGGCCGTCGAGGCGCTCAGCCAGTACGGCGGCACGGTCCTGAAGTCCTCACTGACCAAGCAGGGCGAGAAGGACCTCCAGGACGCGCTGCACGGCGCCAGCACCAGCTGACCGGGTCCAGCGTGCCCGGCCGGTGGCTCCTGGCTCGCGCGGCCAGGGGCCACCGCCGCGCCGGTGCCCAGCTGCGGGAGTCCCGCGGCGACCGGTTCGGGCTGCTGCTGCTCCTGCTGATCACCGCCTACCTGCTGTCGGCGTTCATCACCAGCCGGTACGTGAATGCGATCCAGATATTGCTGTTCCTGGCGGCGAACACGCTCGCGGTCCGCAGCGGACGGGTCCGTCGCCGGACCGCGCGGCTGGTGTCACCCGCATCGGGTGAGAGCGTCAGGCACCCACCTGGGTGGCCTGGGCCAAGATGGCGACGATCGCGGCGACCGCCGCCTCCGCATCGGGCCCCTCCGCCGTCACGGTGACCTGCTGGCCGCTGGTGGCACCCAGGCCCATGACCCCGAGCACGCTCTTGGCGTCGGCCTGGCTGGCACCGACGGTAAGTGAGACCGCCGCGGAGAATCTCGCTGCCGCCACCGACAGCGCACCGGCCGGGCGGGCGTGCAGGTCGCCGGTGAGGATGATCGCCTGCTCACAGCTTGCGGGCATGGCGTGCCTCCTCCGCCGCGGCGAGCACCGCTGCGATGTCGCCACCGCCGGCCGCGGTCACGGTCGCGGCCACCGCGCCCTCGACGAACGGCGCGTCGGCGAGCTCGATCGGGGCCGGCAGATCCCCGCCCTCGCTGAGCAGCGCCCGCACGGTGAGGACAGCACTGCCGAGGTCGGGAAGGATCAGCACACCTGCTCCGCTGTCAGCCAGTTTGACTGCTTGCTGTACTTTCGCCGCACTGGTGCCGAGCCGTCCGTCTTCGGTGCCGCCCGCGGGGATAATGGCCACGGCGCCTCCGCTGATCTGGCCGGCGAGTTCCGCCGCTCCCTCCGCCAGCAGGGCACTGTGCGAGACGAGGACGATCCCTACTCTGCCGTGGAGGCTCATGGCTTATCCTGAATCATGTTCGGCATTGCTGAAAGGTTGTCATGATCCAATCGGTGGAGCGCGCGGCCCGGATTCTTGCCGTTCTCGGCTCCGGCACGCCCCGGCTCGGCGTCACCGAAATCGCGGAACGGGTGGGGCTGGCCAAGCCGACCGTGCACGGGCTGCTGCGCACGCTGGAGAAGCACGGCCTGGTCGCGCAGGATGACGACACCGGGAAGTACAGCCTCGGCCCGGCTGTGCTGCTGCTGGGCAACGCCTACCTGGACGGTTCTGAACTGCGTTCCCGGTCGCTGCTGTGGGCGGAGTCGCTCGCCCAGCGGGCGAGCGAGGCGGTCTGGGTGGCCAGCCTCTCGGGCAGCCGGGTGATCGTGCTGCACCACGTGTTCCGCCCGGATAACACCGTGCAGATCCTGGAGGTCGGCGCGGCGATCCCGTGGCATGCCTGCGCGCTCGGGCACGCGATCGTGGCCAATCTGCCGGATGCGGGCCGGGCAGCTGCGCTGGCCGCCGACCTGGCCCCGCTGACCGGCCGGACCAAGACCACCCGGGTGGCCCTGAGCCGGGTGCTCAACCAGGTGCGCAGGCAGGGCTACGCGGTGGAAGACCAGGAAGCCACCGTCGGGGATGCGGGCATCGCGGCGCCGATCCTCGGCCGTGACGCCGTGGTGGCCGGCGCCATCGGCGTCGTGGGTGCCGCGGACCGGCTGCTGGTGCCGGCTACCCGGGACGAGCTGGTGCGGGCGGTCCAGGAGGCGGCACGATCCATCTCCCGGGATCTGGGAGCGGCCCGGGGCGGCATGGTGCTGTCGGTCCTGAGCTGAGGCTATGTTCATGGCGCCGCCCGCTGCGGCTGGTCAAGCACCTGCTCCGGGCTGGCCGCCCGCAGGGCGCGGCTGGCCAGCGTGGCGCACACCGAAGTTTCGGCGGCGGCGATCCACTCCGCCACCTGCGGCAGCCGCGCCGCTCCCACGCTGAACCGCCGAATCCCCAGGCCGATCAGGAGGGGCAGGACGGCCGGGTCGGCGGCCGCGTCACCGCAGACCGACAGGCCCACCCCAGCCGCCTGGGCGGCCCGTGCGACGGTGGCGATGAGGGCCAGCACCCGCGGGTCCGCGGCCAGCGCCGGGCTCATCGCCGGATCCGCCCGGTCCAGCCCCAGCACCTCGCTGGTTAGGTCATTGGTGCCGATCGAGAAGAAGTCGCTGGCACCGGTGAACGCGCTGGCCGCGCCGGCGGTGGCGGCGACCTCCACCATCATCCCCAGCTCCGGCATCGGGGCACCGACCTCGGCGGCGGCTTCGGCCAGGGCGGCCCGCACCACCGCCAGCTCGGCCACGGTGCGCACCATCGGCACCATGACGCTGAGCTCGGTTTCCCGGCCGCTGCGCAGCACCGCCCGGAGCTGGTCGGCGAGCGCGCGGGGATGGCTGAGCAGGGCGGCCAGGCCTGGTTCCTGGCTGGCCAGGAACGCGGGAATCTTGTCGCCAGTGAAGTCGAGCAGCCGGACCACGGCCGGGCGGCCGGCCAGCAACCCAAGCACCGGATCCAGCGCTGACCGGTGCTCGGCCTCCGATGGCCAGCCGGTGGCGCCGATAAACGGGATCTCGGTCCGCAGCAGGCCCACACCCGCGGCACCGGCGGCCAGGCCGAGCCTGGTCTCGGTGGCCGACGCCACGTTGCACAGCAGGGTGATCTCCTGGCCGTCCCGGGTACGCGGGAGCGCGGCGGCCGCCGCTGCCCTGCTGGCCACGCCATCCGCCCGCGCCCGGGCGGCAGCGGCCAGTTCGTGCGGCGGGGGGTCAACGGTCAGGCAGCCGGCTGCGCTGTCCAGGATGGCCGGGTGCCCGGCCGGCGCGGTCAGCACCGCCGGATCCGCGCCGGCCAGCATCGGCAGGCCGAGCCCGCGCGCGATGATCGCGGCATGCGAATTGGCGCCGCCGGCCACCGACACCGCGCCGGCCAGCCCGGCGTCGGCGAAACGGATCAGATCGACCGGGTCGACCTCGCGCCGGACCAGGATGAACAGGCCGTCCGGTGGCGCTGGCGCGGCCCGGCCGGACAGCTGGGCCAGCACCGCGTTGGCGACCTGGCGCACGTCGTCGGCACGGGCGGCCAGGTCCGGGTTGGCCAGTGCGGCCAGCGCCGCCGCCTGGGTGGCGGCCGACTGCTCGACCGCGGCCGCGGCGGGGGTGCCGTTCCCGGCCGCGGCCACCGCCGGGTCCACCAGCGCGGGATCGCCGGCGATCAGCGCGCCGATGGCGACAATGTCCGCCTCGTCGCCGCGCCCGCCCGCCCGCAACTGGTCAGCCAGCGCGGTGCGTTCCCGCGCCACGGCGGCGAACGCCGCCGTCACCTCCTCCGGGGTCGCTGACCGGTCACCCGCCGCGGTGTCGCCGGGGTAAAGCTGCCCGGCTGCCACCCCCTCGGACACCGGCAGGCCTCGGTATCGGCTGGCCTGGGTCATGGGCTCGCCAGCGCGGCATCGCGGAGGGCGCCGAGGATCAGCGCGGTCGAGGCCGCGCCCGGGTCCTCGTGGCCGACGCTGCGTGGCCCGAGGTAGCTCGCCCGGCCCTTGAGCGCCTGCATGGAGATCGTGGCCACCGCCCCCGCCTGGGCGGCCTCGACGAGTGCGGCGAGGGCGCCGTCAGCCGACGCCCCCTCCGCGATCGCCTTGCTGAAGGCTCCGGTGGCCGGGGCCAGCGCGTCCACCATCGTCTTGTCACCTTCGCGGGCCGCACCGAGCTGCTGCACGCCCGCCAGGGCCGCCTCCAGGGCGGCCGCGAGCGCCGGCAGATCCACGTCCGCGGTGTCCCCCAGCGCCTTGCCCGCGCGCCGGAAGGCCATCCCGTACAGCGGCCCGGAGGCGCCGCCGACCTTGGAGATCAGCGTCGCCCCGGTCAGTGTCAGCACCGCACCTGGGGTCGCCGGGGCGGCTGTGTCCAGCGCACTGAGCACGGCCGTGAATCCCCGGGCGAGGTTGATGCCGTGATCGGCGTCGCCGATCGCCGCGTCCAGCTGGGTGAGATGGTCACGCTGCTCCTCGATGATCGCGGCGGCCGCCGTGATCCAGGCCCGGAAGACGTCAGCATGCATGGGTTTCTCCCTGTGATCTGGGAACCAGTGACGCTAGCGTCCCCAGCGCAGGGCCGGTGTGTCCACTGGCGCGTCCCACAGCCGGGTGAGCTCGTCCGTCAGCTGGCAGACGGTCACCGAGAAACCCTGCATCTCCAGGCTGGTGATGTAGTTGCCGACCAGGCTCCGGGCGACCCGCCCGCCGCGGCCGGCCAGGTACCGCTGGACCTCGTTGAAGACGACGTACAGCTCCAGCAGTGGGGTGCCGCCCATGCCGTTGACCATCACCAGCAGGTCCCCGGACAGCGGCAGATCGGCACCGATGGCATCGAGCGCCGCGGCGGCCAGATCGCGGGCCGGAGCCAGCGGCCCCCGGGTGCGGCCGGGCTCGCCGTGGATGCCGATGCCGAGCTCGACCTCGTTGTCGGCCAGATCGAAGGTGGGCTTGCCGGCGGCGGGAACCGTGCACGAAGTCAGCGCCACCCCGAAGGACCGGGACCGGTCATTGACCTCGCGCGCCACCGCGGCGACCTTGTCCAGGCCCGCGCCTTCCTCGGCGAGCGCACCGGCGATCTTCTCCACGAAGACGGTGGCGCCGACGCCGCGGCGGCCCGCGGTGTACAGGGAGTCCAGCACCGCCACATCGTCGTTGGTGACCACCGCCACCACGTTGATGCCCTCGTCCTCGGCCAGTTCCGCGGCCATCTGGAAGTTGAGGATGTCGCCGGTGTAGTTCTTGACGATGTGCAGTACGCCGGCGCCGCCGTTGACGGCCTTGGTGGCGGCGAGCATCTGGTCGGGCACCGGGGAGGTGAACACCTCACCGGGGCAGGCCGCGTCCAGCATGCCGTGGCCGACGAACCCGCCGTGCAGCGGCTCGTGACCGGACCCGCCGCCGGAGATCAGGCCTACCTTGCCGGCCTGCGGGCCGCCGGCCCGGGTAATGACCTTGTTCTCGATGTCCACGGCCAGGGACGGGTGCGCCGCGGCCACCCCGGCCAGCGCGTCGGTCACGACCGTGTCGGGCGAGTTGATGAGCTTCTTCATGACGTGCCTTCCGGGACTGGCTCAGGGCTGGGAACGGGTTCACTGGGCGCGAGGCTGGTGTAGGCGGCGTCGGTACGGACCCGGCCGATGCCAACCCAGGCCAGGCCGCCGAGCACGCCACCGACCAGTTCGCCGATGACATAGGCGGGCAGCTGCGACCACAGCACACTGCCACCGAAGGCCTTGAGCATGAACACCGCACCCAGGTAGCGGGCGGGGTTGATGGCGGCGCCGGTCGCCGGGCCCAGGATGATGATGACCGCGAAGACGATGGCGCCGATCGCCATCGGCGCCCAGCCAGGCACCGCCCGGTGGTCGATGACGCCGAAGATGACGAACACGAGCATGAAGGTGCCGATCGCCTCGATCAGCATCCCCCGGCCGAATCCCATCGTGGCGGGGTTGTAAGCGGTCACCCCGCCGCCCGCGGCGACGGCGGCCGCCCGGCCCAGGGTGAGGAAGATGGCCGCGGCCCCGGCGATGGCGCCGGCCACCTGGGCGGCCCAGTAGCCGGGCACTTCCCGCCAGGCGAACTTGCCGGACACCGCCAGCGACAGGGTCACCGCCGGGTTGATGTGGCCGCCCGAGATGTGCCCGATCGCGTACACCGCGCCCACGATGACGAGCATGAACGCGAACGAGATGACCCCGAGCTGGGCCATCGAGAAGGGGACCTTGGTGCCGGCCGCGATCACGCCGGTAGCGGCCGCCGAGCCGGCACCGACGTATACGAGGAAAGCGGTGCCGAGGAACTCGGCGCCAAGCTTCTGCAGGGTGCTGGGTGGTGCTGCCATGCGGGTCGCCCTCGGCGGGCCGGCCGACGGCCGGGTGCCGGGGCTCCTCACCTCCTCTGAGGGTACCGGCGGCTTCTTCGAAACGTGTTCGACATTGCCGAACGATGTTTCAGAAAACATAAGCGCCGGTTGGCGGCCCCGTCAAGAGGTGAGATTGCAGCAAAATGTCGGCCCCGTTACGGCGAGCCGCGGATCCCGGCCGTTGTGCCGCTGACCGGGTGCTGGCCCGGCCGCTCGCGGCGGCTCACCGCCAGGGACGGGCAGACCTGGCTGCCCAGTAGTCCCGGGGGGTCTCGGCGATGTCCAGGCCGGGCACGCCGCCGACCGTGAGCGCGGTCAGGTTGGCGGCCAGCTGCGCAGCGGTCACCGCGCCCGACAGCACCACCGAGGCCCACGGCTGGGCCAGCGCCGCGGCCAGCGCGATCGCGTCCTCGCCGACCCCGCGCGCGGCGGCCAGCGCCGTCACCGCGGCCGGCGCACCGCCGCCGGGGACCAGCCGCCCGTTGGCGACCGCCTCCT
>DATDGI010000410.1:0-20958 GCA_036522155.1 Streptosporangiaceae bacterium | reverse complement strand
AGCGCGACCACGATGTACGGCACGCCGACCTGGCGGGCCAGCAGCACGTGCTCGCGGGTCTGCGGCATCGGGCCGTCGGTGGCCGCGACCACCAGGATGGCGCCGTCCATCTGCGCGGCACCGGTGATCATGTTCTTGATGTAGTCCGCGTGACCGGGGCAGTCCACGTGCGCGTAGTGGCGATTCGCCGTCTGGTATTCGACGTGAGAGATCGCGATGGTGATCCCGCGCTCCTTCTCTTCCTTCGCGTTGTCGATCTGGTCGAACGGCGTGAAGGGGTTGACGTCGGGGTACTTGTCGTGCAGCACCTTGGTGATCGCCGCGGTGAGAGTGGTCTTACCGTGGTCGATGTGCCCGATGGTGCCGATGTTCACGTGCGGCTTGGTCCGCTGGAACTTGGCCTTGGCCACTGGATTCTCCTCGTTGCGTTCTCCCCCGGCGAGGGGGGCCAGGCACCCTGGCGGGGGCCTTCTTACTGCTGGCGTTTGTGACTGCTGCTATTCGCCTCGGGCCTTCGCGATGATCTCCTTGGCAATGGTCGGCGGGACTTCGGCATACGAGTCGAACTGCATGCTGTAGTCCGCCCGCCCCTGGGTCCGGCTGCGCAGGTCGCCCACGTAGCCGAACATCTCTGACAGCGGCACGAGCGCCTTGACGACCCGTGCCCCCAGCCGCTCCTCCATGGCCTGGATCTGGCCCCGCCGGCTGTTCAGGTCGCCGATCACGTCGCCCATGTAGTCATCGGGCGTGGTGACGTCGACCGCCATGAGCGGCTCCAGGAGCACCGGGTCGGCCTGCCCGGCCGCCTTCTTGAACGCCATAGAACCGGCGATCTTGAAGGCCAGCTCGGAGGAGTCCACCTCATGGTAGGCACCGTCGGTGAGGGTGACCTTCACATCCACCATCGGGTACCCGGCCAGCACGCCGAACTCCGCCGCCTCCTGGCAGCCGGCGTCCACCGACGGGATGTACTCGCGCGGGATGCGGCCACCGGTGATCTTGTTCTCGAACTCGTAGCCGCCGCCGTCGCCGCCGGTCGGCTCCAGGTTGAGGACCACCCGCGCGTACTGGCCCGCGCCGCCGGTCTGCTTCTTGTGCGTGTAGTCGATCTTCTCCACCTTGCGGCGGATGGTCTCGCGGTAGGCGACCTGCGGGCGGCCGATGTTGGCCTCCACCCGGAACTCGCGCTTCATCCGCTCGACCAGCACCTCCAGGTGCAGTTCGCCCATCCCGGAGATGATGGTCTGGCCGGTCTCCTCGTCGGTGCGGACCTGGAAGGTCGGGTCCTCCTCGGCGAGGCGGCCGATCGCGGTGGACAGCTTGTCCTGGTCGGCCTTGGTCCTCGGCTCGATGGCGACGTTGATGACCGGCGCCGGGAAGGTCATCGACTCCAGGATCACCTGGTTGGAGATGTCACACAGGGTGTCCCCGGTGCTGGTGTCCTTGAGCCCCATCACGGCCACGATCTGGCCCGCTATCGCGGACGGGCGCTCCTCACGCTTGTTCGCGTGCATCTGGTAGATCTTGCCGATCCGCTCCCGGCGGACCTTGGTGGAGTTCATCACCCCCGAGCCGGACTCCAGCGTGCCGGAGTAGATCCGGATGTAGGTCAGCTTACCCAGGTGCTGGTCCGACATGATCTTGAAGGCCAGGGCGGCGAACGGCTCCGACGGGTCGGCGTGCCGCTCGATGATCACGTTCTCGTCGCCGACCTTGTGGCCCTTGATCGCCGGGACGTCCAGCGGGCTGGGCAGGAAGTCCACGATCGCATCGAGCATCGGCTGCACGCCCTTGTTCTTGAACGCGCTGCCGCACAGCACCGGAGTGACCCCGCCGGTGATGGTGGCCCGGCGGATCGCGGCGATGAGCGCCTCCTCGCCGGGCTCACTGCCCTCGAGGTAAAGCTCCATCATCTCCTCGTCGTTTTCGGAGATGGTCTCGATCAGCCGGTCCCGCCATTCCCTGGCCGCCTCGGCGTGGTTGTCGGGAATGGCCACCACGTCGTACTTGTCGCCCTTGCCCTCGGTCTGCCAGAGCATGCCGCGCATCCGGACCAGGTCGATGACCCCGCGGAAGTCAGACTCGACCCCCCACGGCAGCTGGATCACCAGCGGGGTGGCGCCGAGCCGGTCGCTGATCATCTCCACGCAGCGGTGGAACTCCGCGCCCACCCGGTCCATCTTGTTGACGAAGCAGATCCGCGGCACGCCGTACCGGTCCGCCTGCCGCCAGACCGTCTCCGACTGCGGCTCGACCCCGGCCACGCCGTCGAAGACCGCCACCGCACCGTCCAGCACCCGCAGCGACCGCTCCACCTCGACGGTGAAGTCGACGTGGCCCGGCGTGTCGATGAGGTTGATGGTGTGGTCGCGCCAGCTGGCAGTGGTCGCGGCGGAGGTGATGGTGATGCCGCGCTCCTGCTCCTGCTCCATCCAGTCCATGGTGGCCGCGCCCTCATGGACCTCACCGATCTTGTAGGTGATGCCGGTGTAGAAGAGGATCCGTTCGGTGGTGGTCGTTTTGCCCGCGTCGATATGCGCCATGATCCCGATGTTGCGGACCCTGGCGAGGTCTACGGCGGTCTGGGTGGCCACGTGCGTGCTTTCCTTGTTCTCTCGTTTACTACCAGCGGTAGTGGGCGAATGCCTTGTTGGATTCGGCCATCTTGTGGGTGTCCTCGCGGCGCTTCACGCTCGCCCCGAGGCCGTTGCTCGCGTCGAGCAGCTCGTTCATGAGCCGCTCGGTCATCGTCTTCTCGCGGCGCTGGCGGGAGTACGAGACGAGCCAGCGCAGCGCCAGGGTGGTGCTGCGGGAGGCCCGCACCTCCACCGGCACCTGGTAGGTGGCGCCGCCGACCCGGCGGCTGCGCACCTCCAGCGTGGGCTTGACGTTGTCCAGCGCGCGCTTGAGCGTGACCACCGGGTCGTTGCCGTTCTTCTCGCGGCAGCCCTCGAGCGCGCCGTACACGATCCGCTCGGCCAGCGAGCGCTTGCCGGCTCGCAGCACCTTGTTGACCAGCGCGGTCACCAGCGGCGAGCCGTAGACGGGATCGGTGACAAGCGGCCGTCTGGTCGCGGGGCCCTTGCGCGGCATGTCAGCTCTTCTCCTTCTTGGCTCCGTAGCGGCTGCGCGCCTGCTTGCGGTTGCGCACACCCTGGGTGTCGAGGGAGCCGCGGATGACCTTGTACCGGACGCCCGGCAGGTCGCGCACGCGGCCGCCGCGGACCAGCACGATCGAATGCTCCTGCAGGTTGTGCCCGACCCCGGGGATGTAGGCGGTGACCTCGATCTGGCTGGTGAGCCGGACCCGGGCCACCTTGCGCAGGGCCGAGTTCGGCTTCTTGGGCGTGGTCGTATAGACGCGCGTGCAGACCCCGCGGCGCTGGGGGCTGCCCTTGAGCGCCGGGGTCGTGGTCTTGGCTACCTTGTCCTGCCTGCCCTTGCGGACCAGCTGCTGGATCGTGGGCACCGCGTCTCCGTCTTCCTTCTGCGCGCCTGGGGCGCGACCAATCTTCTTCTTCCGTACTTCAGGGGCTTCGTTCGCATCGTCGACGCCTCTGACCTGCTGGTTTCCCGGCCCCTCCGACCCCCGCGGTCGGGCGTGTCGCCCGCGCCAGGGCGCACCGGCCCGCAAAGGGCCGGACGTCGAAGAGGGGAAGTCCTGCGCGGCAGGGCGAGCCCGCTAGCGCACGCGTGCCCGCATCACGGGCACGAGAAGAAAGAATACCTAACGGCTGTGCCAATAGCAAAGCGAATGGGAAAGGGGGCCGGAAGACCCGGCCCCCGTCCCATCAGCGGTTGTAGGTGCCGAAATCGTACTCGTCGAGCGGGATCGATTCCGCCGGCGGCTGGCCGAATGCATAGCTGGTGCCGTCGTCGTAGCTGGCCGGCGGGTAGACCGATGACCTGGCATCCTCGGTCGGCTCCACCCGGAAGTTGCGGTACCGCGGCATGCCGGTGCCGGCCGGGATGAGCTTGCCGATGATGACGTTCTCCTTGAGCCCGAGGAGCGGGTCGGACTTGGCGTGTATGGCCGCGTCCGTCAGCACCCGGGTGGTCTCCTGGAACGAGGCCGCCGACAGCCACGAGTCGGTCGCCAGGGACGCCTTGGTGATTCCCATCAGCACCGGCCGGCCGGCCGCGGGCGTGCCGCCCTCCTCCACCACGCCGCGGTTCAGCTCCTCGAACCGCGGCCGCTCCACCAGCTCGCCGGGGAGCAGTTCGGTGTCACCGGACTCGAGCACGTTTACCCGCTTGAGCATCTGCCGGATGATGATCTCGATGTGCTTGTCGTGGATGGACACGCCCTGCGACCGGTACACCTCCTGCACCTCGTGCACCAGGTGCAGCTGCACCTCACGGGACCCGAGGATGCGCAGCACCTCGTGCGGGTTGACCGCGCCCTGGATGAGCTGCTGGCCGACCCGCACGTGGTCGCCGTCGGCCACCAGCAGCCTCGACCGCATCGGCACCTGGTAGGCGACCTCCTCGCCACCGTCGTCCGGGACGATGAGGATCTTGCGAGTCTTCTCGGTCTCCTCGAGCTTGGCCCGGCCGTCCACCTCGCTGATCGGCGCCATGCCCTTGGGGATGCGCGCCTCGAACAGCTCCTGGATACGCGGCAGGCCGTGCGTGATGTCCTGGCCCGCCACGCCACCGGTGTGGAACGTCCGCATGGTCAGCTGGGTGCCGGGCTCGCCGATCGACTGCGCCGCGACGATGCCGACCGCCTCACCGACGTCCACCCGCTTGCCGGTGGCCAGCGAGCGGCCGTAGCACTTGGCGCAGACGCCGACCTTGGCCTCGCACACCAGCACGCTGTACGTGCTGACCGCGTCCACTCCGGCCGCGATGAGCTGGCCGATCATCACCTCGGTGCTGTCGGTCTCGGCGGCGACCAGCACCTTGCCGTCCACCACGACATCCTTGGCGATGGTCCGGCCGCTGCCGGTGTTCTCGATGTTGGGCAGCCTGCGCAGGGTGCCGTCCGGGCCGGCGTCCGCGATCCTCATCACGATCGACCGGTCGGTGCCGCAGTCCTCCTCGCGGACGATGACGTCCTGGGCCACGTCCACCAGCCGCCGGGTCAGGTACCCGGAGTCGGCGGTCCGCAGCGCGGTGTCGGCCAGGCCCTTGCGGGCGCCGTGGGTGGAGATGAAGTACTCCAGCACCGACAGCCCCTCGCGGAAGCTGGACTTGATCGGCCGCGGGATGGTCTCGCCCTTGGGGTTGGAGACCAGGCCCCGCATGCCCGCGATCTGCCGCACCTGCATGGGGTTGCCGCGGGCGCCGGAGTTGACCATCATCCAGACCGAGTTGGTCTCCGGGAAGGCCGCCTCCATGTCCTTGGCCACGTCGGCGGTCGCGTGCGTCCAGATCTCGATGAGCTCCTGGCGGCGCTCCTCGTCGGTGATCAGGCCGCGCTCGTACTCCCGCTGGACCTTGTCGGCCCGCTTCTCGTAGGCCTCCAGGATCTGCGCCTTGTTCGGCGGTGCCACCACATCCTCGATGGCGATGGTGACCCCGGCCCGGGTGGCCCAGTGGAAGCCAGCGTCCTTGAGGTTGTCCAGCGCGGCGGCGACCTCCACCTTGGGGTAGGTCTCCGCCAGCTCGTTCACGATCCCGGACAGCTGCTTGCGGTCCACCTCGTAGTTCACGAACGGGAAGCTGGCCGGCAGGGCCTCGTTGAAGATGCACCGGCCGAGCGTGGTCTCGACCCGGAACACATCGCCCGGCGCCCATCCCTCCGGCGCGGCGAAGTCCCGCGGCGGGGTGATCTCCTTGAGCCGGACCGTCACCTTGGCCTGCAGGTCCAGCTCTCCGCGGTCGTAGGCCATGGTCGCCTCGGCGATGGAGGCGAACGCCCGGCCCTCGCCGGTGACCTTGGCCTCGCCATCGGTCTCGGCGCTGGCCGCCCGGGTCAGGCAGTAGATCCCGATCACCATGTCCTGGGTGGGCATGGTCACCGGCTTGCCGTCGGCGGGCTTGAGGATGTTGTTGGTGGACAGCATCAGGATCCGGGCCTCGGCCTGCGCCTCCGCCGACAGCGGCAGGTGCACGGCCATCTGGTCGCCGTCGAAGTCGGCGTTGAAGGCGGTGCAGACCAGCGGGTGGATCTGGATGGCCTTGCCCTCCACCAGCTGCGGCTCGAACGCCTGGATGCCCAGCCGGTGCAGGGTGGGCGCCCGGTTCAGCAGCACCGGGTGCTCGGTGATGACCTCCTCCAGCACGTCCCAGACCACGGGCCGGGCCCGCTCCACCATCCGCTTGGCGGACTTGATGTTCTGGGCGTGGTTCAGGTCCACCAGCCGCTTCATCACGAACGGCTTGAACAGCTCGACCGCCATCTCCTTGGGCAGGCCGCACTGGTGCAGCTTGAGCTGCGGCCCGACCACGATGACCGACCGGCCCGAGTAGTCGACCCGCTTGCCCAGCAGGTTCTGCCGGAACCGGCCCTGCTTGCCCTTGAGCATGTCGGACAGCGACTTGAGCGGGCGGTTGCCAGGCCCGGTGACCGGGCGGCCGCGGCGGCCGTTGTCGAACAGCGAGTCCACGGCCTCCTGCAGCATCCGCTTCTCGTTGTTCACGATGATCTCGGGCGCGCCAAGGTCGAGCAGCCGCTTGAGCCGGTTGTTCCGGTTGATGACCCGGCGGTACAGGTCGTTCAGGTCGGAGGTGGCGAACCGGCCACCGTCGAGCTGGACCATCGGCCGCAGGTCCGGCGGGATCACCGGGATGCAGTCGAGCACCATGCCCATCGGGCTGTTGCGGGTGGACAGGAACGCCGAGACCACCTTGAGCCGCTTGAGCGCGCGGGCCTTGCGCTGGCCCTTGCCGGTGCGGATGGTCTCGCGCAGGTTGCGCGCCTCGGACTCCAGGTCGAAGCTGGCCAGCCGCTCCTGGATGGCCTGCGCGCCCATGCCGCCGCGGAAGTAGCGCCCGAACCGGTCGCGCATCTCCCGGTAGAGCAGCTCGTCGCCCTCCAGGTCCTGGACCTTCAGGCCGCGGAACCGGCTCCAGACCTCTTCCAGCCGGTCGATCTCACGCTGGGCGCGGTCGCGGATCTGGCGGCACTCGCGGTCGCTCGACTCCCGCAGCTTGCGGCGCGCGTCACCCTTGGCCCCGGCCGCCTCAAGCTCGGCCAGGTCGGCCTCCAGCTTGGCCTGGCGGGCCTCGATGTCGGCGTCGCGGCGCTGCTCAAGCTGGCCGCGCTCGACCGAGATCTTGGCCTCCATCGAGGGCAGGTCCCGGTCGCGTGCCTCCTCGTCCACGTACGTGATCATGTACGCGGCGAAGTAGATGACCTTCTCCAGGTCCTTCGGCGCCAGGTCGAGCAGGTAGCCCAGGCGGCTCGGGACCCCCTTGAAGTACCAGATGTGGGTGACCGGCGCGGCCAGCTCGATGTGGCCCATCCGCTCCCGCCGCACCTTGGCCCGAGTGACCTCGACGCCGCAGCGCTCACAGATGATGCCCTTGAACCGGACCCGCTTGTACTTACCGCAGTAGCACTCCCAGTCCCGGGTGGGGCCGAAGATCTTCTCGCAGAAGAGCCCGTCCTTTTCCGGCTTGAGGGTGCGGTAATTGATGGTCTCCGGCTTCTTGACCTCGCCGTGCGACCACTGCCTGATGTCGTCCGCGGTCGCCAGGCCGATACGCAGGTCGTCGAAGAAGTTAACGTCAAGCACGTGTATATCCCCTGGGGTAGATCGGATCAGACCTCTTCAACACTGCTCGGCTCACGCCGGGACAGGTCGATGCCGAGTTCTTCGGCGGCACGGAACACATCCTCGTCGGTGTCGCGCATCTCGATCGCGGCCCCGTCGCTGGAGAGCACCTCCACGTTCAGGCAGAGCGACTGCATCTCCTTGATCAGGACCTTGAAGGATTCCGGAATCCCGGGCTCGGGGATGTTCTCGCCCTTGACGATGGCCTCGTACACCTTGACCCGGCCGAGCACGTCGTCGGACTTGATGGTGAGCAGCTCCTGCAGCGCGTAGGCGGCGCCATAGGCCTCCAGCGCCCACACCTCCATCTCACCGAACCGCTGCCCGCCGAACTGCGCCTTACCGCCCAGCGGCTGCTGGGTGATCATCGAGTACGGGCCGGTCGACCGGGCGTGGATCTTGTCGTCGACCAGGTGCAGCAGCTTGAGGATGTAGATGTAGCCGACCGCGATCGGGTCCTTGAACGGCTCGCCGGTGCGGCCGTCGAACAGGATCGCCTTGCCGTTGCGGCCGACCATCCGGTCACCGTCCCGGTTCGGCAGCGCGCTCCCGAGCAGGCCGGTGATCTCCTCCTCGCGCGCGCCATCGAAGACCGGCGTGGCTACCGGGGTGCCCGGCCCCACGCTCGCCGCGCCGATCCGCTTCAGCCGCTTCTGCCAGGCCTCGGTCTCGCCGTCGAGCTGCCAGCCGGAGTTCGCGACCCAGCCCAGGTGCGTCTCAAGCACCTGGCCGACGTTCATCCGGCCCGGCACACCCAGCGGGTTGAGCACGATGTCCACCGGCGTGCCGTCGGCCATGAAGGGCATGTCCTCGATCGGCAGAATCTTGGCGATGACGCCCTTGTTGCCGTGCCGGCCCGCCAGCTTGTCGCCGTCGGTGATCTTCCGCTTGGCGGCCACGTAGACCCGCACCAGCTCGTTCACGCCCGGCGGAAGCTCGTCACCGTCCTCCCGGGTGAACACCCGGACCCCGATTATCTTGCCGGACTCGCCGTGCGGCACCTTGAGCGAGGTGTCGCGCACCTCGCGCGCCTTCTCGCCGAAGATGGCCCGCAGCAGCCGCTCCTCCGGGGTCAGCTCGGTCTCCCCCTTCGGGGTGACCTTGCCGACCAGGATGTCACCGGTGACGACCTCGGCCCCGATCCGGATGATGCCGCGGTCGTCGAGATCGGCGAGCACCTCGTCGGAGACGTTAGGTATATCGCGGGTGATCTCTTCCGGTCCGAGCTTGGTGTCGCGCGCGTCGACCTCGTGCTCCTCGATGTGGATCGAGGACAGGACGTCGTCCTGGACCAGCCGCTGGGACAGGATGATCGCGTCCTCGTAGTTGTGGCCCTCCCACGGCATGAAGGCGACGAGCAGGTTCCTGCCGAGCGCCATCTCACCCTGGTCGGTGCACGGCCCGTCCGCGATGACCTGGCCTTCCTCCACCCGCTGGCCCTCGGCCACGACCGGCTTCTGGTTGAAGCAGGTGCCCTGGTTGGACCGGCGGAACTTGGCCACCAGGTACGTGGTGCGGGTGCCGTCGTCGTTGGCCACCGTCACGTAGTCGGCGCAGGACTCCTCCACCACCCCGGGCTTGCCGGCGATGATGACGTCGCCGGCGTCGGTCGCGGCCCGGTACTCCATGCCCGTCCCCACCAGCGGCGCCTCGCTGCGCAGCAGCGGCACCGACTGGCGCTGCATGTTGGAGCCCATCAGCGCGCGGTTCGCGTCGTCGTGCTCCAGGAACGGGATCATGGCCGTGGCGACGGAGACCATCTGGCGCGGCGACACGTCCATGTAGTCGACGTCGTCCGGGCGGATGTAGTCGACCTCGCCGCCCTTGCGGCGGACCAGCACCCGGCTCCCGGTGAACGCCCCGTCCGGCCCGAGCGGCTCGTTCGCCTGGGCGATGACGTGCCGGTCCTCCTCGTCCGCGGTCAGGTAGTCGATCTGCGCGGTGACCTTGCCGCCCTTGACCTTGCGGTAGGGCGTCTCCACGAAGCCGAACGCGTTGACCCGCGCGTAGGAGGACAGCGAGCCGATGAGGCCGATGTTCGGCCCTTCCGGCGTCTCGATCGGGCACATCCGGCCGTAGTGGCTGGAGTGCACGTCACGGACCTCGAACCCGGCCCGCTCGCGGGACAGGCCGCCCGGGCCCAGCGCGGACAGCCGCCGCTTGTGGGTGAGCCCGGCCAGCGGGTTGGTCTGGTCCATGAACTGGGACAGCTGGCTGGTGCCGAAGAACTCCTTGATCGAGGCGACCACCGGCCGGATGTTGATCAGGGTCTGCGGCGTGATCGCCTCGACGTCCTGGGTCGTCATCCGCTCCCTGACCACCCGCTCCATCCGGGCCAGGCCGAGCCGGACCTGGTTCTGGATCAGCTCGCCGACGGTGCGCAGCCGCCGGTTGCCGAAGTGGTCGATGTCGTCGGTCTCGACCGGGATGATGGCGTCGCCCGCCTTCATCTCCTCCTCGCCCGCGTGCAGCCGGACCAGGTACTCGATGGTGGCGACGATGTCGTCCTCGGTCAGCGTGCCCTGCCGGATCGGCTGGCTCAGCCCGAGCTTCTTGTTGATCTTGTAGCGGCCGACCTTGGCCAGGTCATAGCGCTTGCCGTTGAAGTACAGGTTCTCCAGCAGGGCCTGCGCCGACTCCTTGGTCGGCGGCTCCCCCGGGCGCAGCTTGCGGTAGATGTCGAGCAGCGCGTCGTCCTGGCCGGTGGTGTGGTCCTTGTCCAGGGTGGCGATCATCGACTCGAAGGCGCCGAACCGCTCCCGGATCTTGGCATCGTCCCAGCCCAGTGCCTTGAGCAGGACCGTGACGCTCTGCTTGCGCTTGCGGTCGATGCGGACGCCGACGCTGTCCCGCTTGTCGATCTCGAACTCCAGCCAGGCGCCACGCGACGGGATCACCTTGCAGCTGTAGATGTCCTTGTCACTGGTCTTGTCCACCTGCCGGTCGAAGTAGACGCCGGGCGACCTGACCAGCTGCGAGACCACGACCCGCTCGGTGCCGTTGATGATGAACGTGCCCTTGGGGGACATCAGCGGGAAGTCGCCCATGAAGACGGTCTGGCTCTTGATCTCGCCGGTCGAGTTGTTGATGAACTCCGCCGTGACGAACATCGGGGCGGAGTAGGTCATGTCCTTGTCCTTGCACTCCTCCACCGTGTACTTGGGCGGCTCGAACCGGTGGTCACGGAAGGACAGGGACATCGTCCCGGTGAAGTCCTCGATCGGGCTTATCTCTTCGAAGATCTCCTCTAGGCCCGACTGCTCGGGGATGTCCTTGTCGCCCGCCTTGTGCGCGGACTGCACGCGGGCGAGCCAGCGCTCGTTGCCAAGCAGCCAGTCGAACGAGTCAGTCTGCAGAGCGAGGAGGCCGGGAACCTCGAGTGGTTCGGTGAATCGGGCGAAGGAGACGCGGCGGATAGCTGAGCTGGTGGCTGAGGCGCTGCGCGATGCTGCCAACAGGGGTCCTTCCGAGCTTGTGGCGGACTTTCACCGCACGCACACAAAACGCCCTGCGGACTCGCCGCGAGGGGCTCGGGGGTTGTCGAGGACGTCAGAGTGCAGCGCAAATTAGCAGTGTAGCCTGAGGCCACACCGCTCGTCAACTGTATCTCACTCTGAAGTTCACGGTTGCTCCGCAGCATGGCTCGTTCTAGGCAAAACGTCAAGTCCGCAAGGCCTATTCCGGCAGATCTCAAGGACGTGACGAAGGCCACAGCCGGGTCCAGGTGTAGGCGCCATCCCCGTGGGTAAACCTAGTGGTTTGGCGACGGCCATGTCCGCCGGAGCCGCTATCTGCTGCCGATCAGGCCGTATGCGCCGTCCGTGGCGGGCGCGGGCCAGGCGTGGCTCCGTGCCCGGTACGGGTGTGCCCCGGCCGGGGCCGGCCGGGCACACCCTCCAGGAGATCGTTACTTGACGGTGACCGTCGCGCCCGCGCCTTCCAGCGCGGTCCTGGCCTTGTCCGCCGCCTCCTTGTTGACGTGCTCAAGCAGCGGCTTGGGCGCGCCGTCCACCAGGTCCTTGGCCTCCTTGAGGCCCAGGCTGGTCAGGGTCCGTACTTCCTTGATGACCTGGATCTTCTTGTCGCCCGCCGCCTCCAGGATGACGTCGAACTCGTCCTTCTCCTCGACCTCGGCCTCGGCGGCGCCACCGCCACCGGGCGCCGCGGCCGCTACCGCCACGGGGGCCGCGGCCTTGACGTCGAAGGCGTCCTCAAACTTGTGGACGAAGTCCGACAGCTCCAGCAGCGTCATCTCCTTGAACGCGTCGAGCAGGTCGTCGGTGCTGAGCTTGGCCATGTTGTTGTTTCCTCCGGTTAATCCTGGTCCGCCACGTCAGTCGCGGTGCCGTCGTCGGCTGTGGTCTCGGTGTCTCCCGCCACCGCAGGCGGCGCGCTGGCGCCCGCCTCGGCTTCCCGCTTGGCCTGCAGCGCCGCGGCCAGCCGCGCCATCTGCGTCGGCAGAGCCGCGAACGTCGCCGCCGCGTTCGCCATGGATGCCTTCATGGCGCCGGCCAGCATGGCCAGCAGCACCTCGCGCGACTCCAGGTCGGCGAGCCGCTCGATCTCGGCCGGGGTCATCGACTTGCCGTCGACCACACCGCCCTTGATCACCAGCGCCGGGTAGGTCCTGGCGAAATCGCGCAGCCCCTTGGCCGCCTCGACGACGTCGCCCTTCACGAACGCGATCGCCGACGGGCCGGTGAGCAGCGCGTCCAGCTCCTCGGTCAGGCCCGCTTCGGCCACCGCCAGCTTGGTGAGCGTGTTCTTGACCACGCTGAACGTCGCCTGCCCGCCGAGCGAGCGGCGCAGCTCGGCCAGCTGGGCCACCGTCAGGCCGCGGTAATCGGCCAGCACGGCGCCGCTGGAGCTGGTGAAACGCTCAGTCAGCTCGGCGACCTCGGCCACCTTCTCCGCCCTCGCCATGGGCCTCCTTTCCGGGACAAATGCCGGTGAAGGCCAGCAAAGCGAAACGCCCCGGCGCAGGGCACCAGGGCGTCAACCGCCGTTCCGGCGCAGCCGGATCGGCGCTAAGCCAGGTCACCTGCGTGGGCCGCCCGCGATCGCGGGCCTTCGGTCAGCAAGCTGACAACCGACGGTCTTTGGTCGTGATCAGTCTACCGGCAATCCACGCCTGCCCGGTCCGCCCGGTCAGCCAGCGGCCGGTTCGAGGTCCTCGGTCAGCCCGCGCGTCTTCGACGGGTCGACCGGGATGCTCGGGCCCATGGTGGTGGTGATGGCGGCCTTCCTCAGGTAGCGGCCCTTGGCGGCGGATGGCTTCAGCCGCATGATCTCGTCGAGCGCGGCCGCGTAGTTCTGCACCAGGGCCGCATCCGTGAAGGACGCCTTGCCGATGATGAAGTGCAGGTTCGCGTGCCGGTCCACCCGGAACTCGATCTTGCCGCCCTTGATGTCGGTGACGGCCTTGCCCACGGCCGGGGTGACGGTCCCGGTCTTGGGGTTGGGCATGAGGCCACGCGGCCCGAGCACCCGGCCCAGCCGCCCCACCTTGCCCATCAGGTCGGGGGTGGCGACGACCGCGTCGAAGTCGAGGAAACCGCCCTGGATCCGCTCGATCAGGTCGTCCGAGCCGACATAGTCGGCCCCGGCGGCCCGCGCTTCCTCGGCCCGGTCACCGGTGGCGAAGACCAGCACCCGCGCGGTCTTGCCGGTGCCGTTCGGCAGGTTCACGGTGCCGCGGACCATCTGGTCGGCCTTGCGCGGGTCCACCCCGAGCCGGAACGCGACCTCGACGGTCGGGTCGAACTTGGTGGTTGAGGTCTTCCTGGCCAGGGCGACGGCCTCGGCCGGGCTGTACAGCTTGGCCTCGTCGATCTGGCTTTCCGCGGCGCGGTACGCCTTGCTGCGCTTCATGTTCTGCTCCAAACGTGACGGAGGTTGTGGTCAGCGGGCCAAGCGCCGGCCCTGCCACGGGACTAGTCCTGGACGGTGATCCCCATCGAACGGGCGGTGCCCGCGATGATCTTCTCGGCCGCCTCGATGGTGGTGGCGTTCAGGTCGGGCATCTTCGTCTGCGCGATCTGCCGGACCTGCGCGGCGGTCACCGTGCCGACCTTGGTGGTGTGCGGCGTGCCGCTGCCCTTGGCCACGCCCGCCGCCTTCTTGATCAGTTCCGGCGCGGGCGGGGTCTTGGTGATGAACGAGAACGACCGGTCCTCGTAGATCGTGATCTCGACCGGGATGACGTTGCCCCGCTGGGACTCGGTCGCCGCGTTGTACTGCTTGCAGAAGTCCATGATGTTGACGCCGTGCGGGCCGAGCGCGGTGCCGACCGGCGGCGCCGGGGTGGCCGCGCCCGCGTTCAGCTGCACCTTGACCACGGCAGCGATCTTCTTCTTCCTCGGAGCCATGAGTTGCGGTCCTCTATCTGCGCCTACGTGATCAGATCTTCGCGACCTGATCGAAGGAAAGCTCGACCGGGGTCTCCCGGCCGAATATCGACACCAGCACCTTGAGCTTCTGGGTGTCGGAGTTGATCTCGTTCACGGTCGCCGGCAGCGTCGCGAACGGACCGTCCATTACCGTAACGGATTCGCCGACCTCGTATTCCACCGCCGACCGGGTGATCTCGGCCCTGGCCGCCTTCTCCTCCGGTTCCGGCGCGAGCAGGCCAGCGACTTCGGCCAGGCTGAGCGGCGACGGGCGGCTGGACAGCCCGACGAAGCCGGTCACGCCCGGGGTGTTGCGCACGGCCGCCCACGACTCGTCGGTGAGGTCCATCCGGACCAGGATGTAGCCTGGCAGCACCTTCTCCTGCACCTGCTGCCGCTTGCCCTGCTTGATCTCGGTCACCTGGTGCACCGGGACCTCGATCTGGAAGATGTAGTCCTCCATGTTCAGCGACTGGGTGCGGCTCTCCAGGTTGCCCTTGACCCGGTTCTCATAGCCCGCGTACGAGTGCACCACGTACCAGTCGCCAGGCAGCAGCCGGAGTTCGGCGGCAAAGGCCACGACCGGGTCGATCTCCTCGGCCTCGGCCTCTCCAGCTTCGGCGGCCTCAGCCCCGGCGGCCTCAGCGTCGGCGGCCCCGGCATCGTCCGCCCCGGCGTCCTCGGCCTCGGCCTCTCCAGCTTCGGCGGGCTCAGCGTCGGCGGCCTCAGCCCCGGCGGCCTCAGCGTCGGCTTCGGCTTCGGCGGCCTCAGCCCCGGGGGCCTCAGCGTCGGCGGCTTCGGCCTCGGCCCCGGCGGCCTCAGCTTCCGGCTCTCCGGACTCCACGATCTGGCCGTCCGTGACCGGAGCGTCCTCCGGCTCGGCACCGACGTGCGCTTGCGACTCGGACACGATTACTCTTTCTCTTCGCTATTCCTCGCGGGGCAATTCCCGGCCGCGGCCTTTGCCCCCGGCGTACCCGCTCCCCCAGCCTGCCCCTCCGGCCCGCCCCGCGCGCCGGTGACGGCTTAGCCGAAGGCGGCGAACACCAGCTTGGTGAACCCGTAGTCGAGGCTGGTCACGATCGCAACCATCACGAGTATGAAGAAAATCGCGACGATCGTGTACGTACGCAGTTCCCGGCGGGTTGGCCAGATAACCTTGCGCAGCTCGGCGACGACCTGGCGGACGAACAACGCGGGGCTGGTCCGGCCGCCCTTGGTCGGGCCACCGGACTTGGCCCGCTTCTCTGTGGGCTGTCCTCGCGTCTGAGTCGCCATGTCCTCACCTGAACAACGCTGGTCGGTCACCGCCGGGTGCGCCGAAGCCAGCTCGCCGACGGTGCTCGCAGGGCAGGAGGGACTCGAACCCCCAACCACCGGTTTTGGAGACCGGGACTCTGGCCAATTGAGCTACTGCCCTCTGTCCGGCGGCCTGGCCAGCACGACTAGCCCTGCTGCCGACTGCTGGTCCGCCCGCGCGGCGGGCCGCACCGCCGATATGGGCGTGCGGGGTCTGCCGGTGAACCACCACCAGTCGCCAAAGTCTACGTTGCCGGGTGCCCTCGCGTCGAACCATCGTGGGACCCGCGATGCCAGTATGGGGGTATGACTTCAGCTCACCCTCGCATCTCCGCGCGTGTCTCCGCGATCACCGAATCGGCCACCCTGGCCGTGGACGCGAAGGCGAAGGCGCTGCGTGCGGCCGGGCGGCCGGTGATCGGGTTCGGCGCGGGCGAGCCCGACTTCCCCACCCCCGGCTACATCGTCGAGGCCGCCCAGCGGGCCTGCGCCGTGCCGCGCTTCCACAAGTACACGCCCACCGCCGGGCTGCCCGAACTGCGGGAGGCGGTCGCCGCCAAGACCGCCCGTGACTCCGGCTACCAGGTGGCCGCGAGCCAGGTGCTGGTCACCAACGGCGGCAAGCAGGCGGTCTTCCAGGCGTTCGCGGCCCTGCTCGACCCGGGCGACGAGGTGCTGCTGCCGACGCCGTACTGGACCACCTACCCGGAGGCGATCGCGCTGGCCGGGGGGATCCCGGTGCCGGTGATGACCGACGAGCACGGCGGCTACCTGGCCTCGGTGGCCGACCTGGAAGCGGCCCGCACCCCGCGCACCAAGCTGCTGCTGTTCGTCTCGCCGTCCAACCCGACCGGGGCTGTCTACCCGCCGGAGCAGGTCGCCGAGATCGGCCGGTGGGCGGCCGGGCACGGGCTGTGGGTGGTGACCGACGAGATTTACGAGCATCTGGTCTACGGCGACGCCCGGTTCGCCTCGATCCCGGTCGCGGCCCCGGAGACGACCGACCGTTGTGTGGTGCTGAACGGCGTGGCCAAGACCTACGCCATGACCGGCTGGCGGGTGGGCTGGATGATCGGCCCGGCCGACGTCATCAAGGCCGCCACCAACCTGCAGTCGCACTCCACCTCCAACGTCAACAACGTGGCCCAGGCGGCGGCGCTGGCCGCGGTCACCGGCGACCTGTCGGCGGCCGCGGAGATGCGGGCAGCGTTCGACCGGCGGCGGCTGACGATGACGGCCATGCTGAACGACATCCCCGGGGTGGTCTGCCCGTTGCCCGAGGGCGCCTTCTACTGCTACCCGTCGGTGAAGGGTGTGCTCGGCAAGGAACTGGCGGGCGCCCGCCCGGCCAGCACCGCCGAACTGGCCGAGCTGATCCTGGAGCACGCCGACGTGGCCGTGGTGCCCGGCGAGGCGTTCGGCACACCGGGCTATTTCCGGCTGTCCTGCGCGCTCGGTGACGCCGACCTGGAAGAGGGGATCAGCCGCCTCGGCAAGCTGCTCGCGCAGGCAAAATAGCCGGATGGCCCGGGCGCTCGCCGCACTGCCCAAGGCGCATCTGCACCTGCACTTCACCGGCTCGATGCGCCATCCCACGCTGGTCGAGCTGGCCCGCGAGCGGGGGGTGAACCTGCCGGAAGCGCTGGCGGCGGCCTGGCCGCCACGGCTGCGGGGCACCGACGAGCGGGGCTGGTTCCGGTTCCAGCGGCTCTATGACATCGCCCGCTCGGTGCTCACCGACGAGCCGGCCGTGTTCCGGCTGCTGCGCGAGACCGCTGAGGATGAGCGCGCGGACGGATCGGGCTGGCTGGAGATCCAGGTGGATCCGTCCGGCTTCGCCAGCCGGTTCGGCGGGCTGACCCCCACGGTGGAACTGGTGCTGGCCGCGGCTCAGGCGGCCTCGGCCGCGACCGGCGTCGGCATCGGCGTGATCATCGCGGCGAACCGGACAAAGCACCCGCTGGAGGCGCGCACCCTGGCCCGGCTGGCCAGCCAGTATGCCGGGCGCGGGGTGATCGGGTTCGGGCTGAGCAACGACGAGCGGCGCGGCCAGGCCAGCGCCTTCGCGGCCGCGTTCCGTATCGCCGGCGGGGCGGGCCTGCTGCTGGCTCCGCACGGCGGTGAGATGGCCGGGGCGGACAGCGTCCGGTCCTGCCTGGACGACCTGGGCGCGCAGCGCATCGGCCACGGCGTGGCCGCCGCGAACGACCCCGATCTGACCAAACGCCTGGCGGTCGGCGGCGTCACCCTGGAGGTGTGCCCGACCTCGAACGTGGCCCTCGGGGTGGCCGCGAAACCCGCGGACGTGCCGCTGCGCAAGCTGCTCGACGCGGGCGTGCCGGTGGCACTGGGGGCGGACGACCCGCTGCTGTTCGGGTCCCGGCTGACCGCCCAGTACGAACTCGCCCGGGCCGTGTTCGGGATGGGTGACGCCGAGATCGCCGGCCTGGCCCGGATGTCGGTGCGCGGCTCGGCCGCCCCGCCGGCCATCGCCGCCCGGTTGCTGTCCGGCATCGACGCCTGGCTGGCCGCCCCGGACAGATGAGTTCACATGATCACGGGATCCGCCCAGCTCGGGGATCGAAGCGCGCCGGCTGTCACAACGAGACGGTGCATCGTGTCTCAGCAGGCGACCGGAGCGATGCGCTACCGGACCATGCATTACGAACTGCGGGCCGGCCTGGCGCGGGCCGCACCCTAACCGGCACCAACGAGCCGTGATCTTCATTTCTTCTTCTTCGGCGGGAGCTGCTCGGCGTAGGCCAGGGAGCGGCGGACCCAGTCGTCGACCTCGTCCGACTCGACCATGCCGGGCGGCACCACCACGTACTCCTTCATCGGCCGACCTGGCATCGGCTCGAACAGCGCGGCCTGGTGGCGGCTGAGGAACTCGGCCCGGTCGGGTTCGGCCAGGCGCAGGATGAGCGAGTCCTCGTGCAGCGCCATGAACATGTTGCCGCGCAGGACGCAGCTCGGGTAACCGAACATCTGCCTGCGGTCGGCCTCCCCCACCAGGGTGGCCAGCTCATCGAACCGCGCTACCAGTTCGGGCGGTGACTTGCGGAACGTGGGCATGGTCGCTGACCTCCGATCACTGGCCGGACCACCAGTATCTGACTTCCGGCACCGGCCCACAGCCCAGCAGCAATCACCAGGCTGCGAGGTGGATTCTCACAGTCAGGCGACTGACGACCGCCAGGAGGGCAGCAGCTCATCGATCAGCGCCTCGGTCTGCGGGGCCATCCGCGGCAGCACCTGATCCAGCGCGGTCCGGGCGCACACCTCGTCCACCGCGGCGCGCAGCAGCGGCTCCTGCCCGGTGGCGTGGGCGGCGGTCAGCAGATCCCGCCACAGCAACTCGTCGTCGAAGGCGAGCCGGAGCCCGGCCCGGGCGGCCTGCAACGCGCCGTGCGGGTCGTCCCGGCCGAGCCGGAGGTGGACCAGCCGGTGGGCCGCGTCGGCGACCCTGGCCGCCGCCTCGAAGGCCAGCCCGTCGCTGGCCAGCCAGGTGTACCGGCCCGGCTCGACGCCGTCCAGGAAGGGGCCGGTCACCAGCCCCAGCGCCTGCGCCAGCGCCGCCTCCTCGGCGGGCGGATCGGTTCCCGCCGCCCGGGCCAGCAAGGCGCAGAACACCCGCCAGTCCACCCGCACCTGCGATCCCAGCCGGAGCCGCCCGCTGGCGTCGGTGCCCAGGTGGGGCCGGCCGATCTCGTCGCGGCCGAGCCAGTCCCGCACCCGGGCCAGCGTCGCGTCCCTGACTTCCGGGGTGACCCCGCGCGGCCAGATGGCGGCGCCGAGCACATTGGGGTGAACACCACCCGGGTGGGCGGCGATGAAGACGACCACCTCGGTGGCCAGGCCCAGCCGTTCCGGCTCGATCATCCCGGGGGCACGCACGCCGGCCCGGCCGAGCATGGTGATCTCCACCGGCATGGCCGACCCGGGAACCAGGTGCTCGGCCGGGGCCGCGTCGGGCAGCGGGGCGCTCAGCGCCACCCCGGCAGGCTCGGCCGCCACCGCGAACAGGTCGAGCACGGCCTCGTACTGCTCGGCCGGCAGCAGCTGGGCCTGCACGTCCAGCCCCAGCAGGCCGGTCCGCAGCCGGCCGCGCTCGTTGACCTCCCAGGTCCAGGTGGCCCCGGCGACCTCGCCGGCGACGACGTAGCCGGCCGCGGCCGCGTGCCGGTTCCGGGCCAGCCGGAGCAGCTCGCTGCGTTCGGCCGGCGACGGGGGCACCGCCGATATCAGGTAGTGCGGCGTCCAGAACGGCTCGGCCCGCGACTGCGCGGCCAGTTCGGCCCGTGCGGCCAGCGCGGGCAGGGCTTCGGCCAGGGTGGCGACCGAGGTGATCCGTTCCGGCGCCAGCGCGGTCAGGTCGGCACCGAACCCCACCAGGGTCAGCGACATCGGGCCGGACCAGCTGTTGGTGGCCAGCTCCGCCGCCATGGCCGCCAGCACGGCGTGCGCCCGGTACCCGGTGACGGCGATCAGGCCGTGCGCGGCCTCCAGGTCGACCAGGACCCGCCCGGTGGCGTCGGTCCCGATCGAGACCAGCCCCGGATAGGGCGGCACGGCCTGCGCCACCTGGTCGGCGTCGAGGCCGGGCACGACCGAGACCGGCAGCCGCCACACCTGCCCGTCGCCCACCGCCACCCAGGGTGCGGGGGCACCGGGGTCGGCCGGGGCGACCCACAGGTCCAGGTTCTCCCGGCCGATGTGCGCGGCGAAGACGGTCGGCAGCGGACGGCCCTGGACGGCCAGCGCCTGCGACAGGTAGCGCAGGCCGGTGTCGAGCACCCGGGTGGACGGCTCGCTGGCCCCCAGCCGCAGCGCCACCTCCGCGGCCGCGGCCGGGCCGGCCGGCGACGGCACCCGCCTGCCGAACGCCCGCTGCCACAGCTGCTCGCGCCGCCGCCGTCCCAGGGCGGACAGCACCCCGGCGGCCAGCAGCGCGGCCGCGGCGAGCTCATAGGGGAAGACCGGGGATTCCGCGGCGCGGCTGACGGCGCCCGCGTGGGCGGGGGCGACCCGGTGCGGCCGGGGGCTGGCCGCCGGGGCCGGCCCGAGCCCGGTCTGGCCTGGCGTGGTGGGAGCCGTCGTGGGCGGGGCCAGGGTGGGCGGAGCCGTCGTGGGCGGTGCCGAGGTGGGCGGCGCTGAGGCAGGTGGAGCCGAGGTGGGCGGGGCCGATGCCGGCGGGGCGGGCTCGGCGGCCCGCTCGTGGAGCGTGACCAGCTTGATCCCCGGTCCGTTGGCATCGCGCGGCATGCGCAGGATCCAGCCCGGCCGGATCAGGCTGGCGATGGTGAGCTTGGAGCCGTCCGGCTGCATCCGGTCCTTGTTCAACTCGAAGATCTCCCGGTACCGGCGGCCATCGCCGAGATGGTTCTGGGCGATCTCCCACAGGCTCTCGTGGTACCGGCCGTCCGGCGGCTGGACCACGTAGATCTTCTCGGTCCGCCGGACCCGGTGAAACATGACCTCGGGCAGCGGCGCCGGTTCACCGTAGCTGGCCGGGCGGGGGGCCGGGCTCGCGGCCGGCGGCACGC
>DATDGI010000409.1:0-4599 GCA_036522155.1 Streptosporangiaceae bacterium | reverse complement strand
GCTCGCAGGGCGCGCCGCCAGCGTCTGGTTCCCGCTGCTCCAGCGAGGCGCCGAACCGAAATGGGAAAGATCGTCGTGAGCGAGAACGTCACGCTCGACGGAGTCATCCAAGACCCGGCCGGTGACGAAGGCTTCAGGGCCCGCGGCTGGGTCGGCCTGATCGGAAATAGCCCGCAGCTTGCCAAGCTCGCGCTCGACGAGGCGCTGGCCGCCGGGGCCCTCCTGCTGGGCCGGCGAAGCTACGAGTGGCTCGCCGCGCGGTGGCCATCTCGCAGCGGCGAGCTGGCGGACAGGCTGAACAGCCTGCCCAAGTACGTCGTGTCCGCGACCCTCGCCAATCCCGCCTGGAACAACTCGACAGTCCTCAAGGGCGACGTGCTTAACGAGGTCTCGACGCTGAAGCAGCACATAGACGGGGACATCGTCATCGCCGGCAGCTTCCAGCTCGTACGCACGCTGATCGAGCACGACCTGGTCGACGAGCTGCGGCTGAAGATCTTTCCGGTCGCCCTCGGGGCCGGCGAGCGCCCGTTCGGCGAGACCAGCGACAAGAAACCCATGCGCCTCCTCGACACCCAGACCCTCGAGGGCGGCATCGCCTACCTCACCTACCAATCTGTCCCGGACGCCTAGCGGCGTCAGACGGCGGCTAGCGTTCCGAAATGCTCGCAGGCGCTCTCCCCAGGTACAGGCATCCGGGAGAGCGCCTGATGAGCAGGTGGCAAGAAGGAGACCACAGCAATGAGGACGCCGCTACGACGTTCCATTGCCCAGGTACTGAAGATCGCCCGCGCTGGTGGCCGATCACTACGACAGCACATCCGGTCTCACGCTTACGCTTCCCGCGCGGATCTGCTCAAGACCCTGGCCCAATCACGGCCACGCTCATATGGGGCTGGTGACATGTTTCTCACCGTCCCATATCGCCCAATTCTGGCGCGATTGGACTGCCATGCTTGGCTATCGGTCCGCCGACCAGAACGGCGGGTCGGCGCGCGCTTATTTGCCGATTCGTCACGTCGCCAGCGTTCCAGCCAGCGTGGGCATCCACGGCACGAAGTGAGCATGCCCTGGATATTTATGCGGACTGACGTGTACCCCGGAATGCGCGCTCATGCCGCGTTCCGCGTGATCATTCGCTGCAGGTAGTTCTCTTGTACGCGGCAGGCCAATCGTTTGATCTAGCTCTGCGGGCCAGATCGGATTGTTCATGGACGTGGTGGCTGCCGGTCCCATGGGTCTCGCACTGGAAAGCCGGCGCGGAGGTCGCTGACCGCCGCGCGTGCCTCGGCGCGAAGAAGCGGGGTCAGTCTGTCGGCGTGAAGCAGCTCCTCATACAGCACCACCGCCCGGTCGGCATCCCACCGGCTGACGGCCTTGATCGCCTCGGCACGTACCACCAGGTGGGGATCACTCAGCGCCCGCTCGATGCACGGCCGCGATGCCGGATCGTTGCGGCGGCCGAGCGCGCTGACCGCGTTGCAGCGGCGCAGCCAGTCCTGGTCGGCGATGTGCTGGCACAAGATCGCCGTGGCCCGCGGATCGTCGATAACGCCCAGGATAGACAGCAGCGCTGTGTTCAGTTGCCTGTCGTCGATGGCGTCCATGAACGCCACCGGCGACGCGGCCGCGACCACCGACAGCGCGGCGGTCCACCGGTCGATGGCGACCCGGCTGTCCACATCGGGGATCGGATTGCTGAACGGCTCTGACTGCTCGCCAAAGGCCAGGCTGACAAGCCGCCGCGCACCCGCATCGCCCGTGGCGGCCAGGACGGCGGCGGACTCAGCGTCCTGCCGCCTCAGGTACCCGGCGATCGCCGCATCCACCGGCCCACTGCCTTGCATGGCCGCATCGTAATGATGGGCGAGCCGTGACCGCTGCCGGCAACCCGCGCCGCACCGCCAAGCAGGGCAGATCGCCCAATTCCGGTCGCGCCCGCGCGACCGAACCCGCCAAGGCGTTCACTCACCCCTGCAGGCGGTGGGTCGGTGGAGTTGCCGTTGACAAATGCGCTCTCATCAGCGTGAGTCGTTGTGCGTCAAGCTTCTTGCCGGTGCCCGGTCCGTCGTCTGTCCCTGCATAGCGGTTATGGGGTTGGTCCCTGCAGCGCGTGATCGGGTTGAGGAGACGACGGACGGGGCTGCCCATGATGTGCGCCGAGATCACGGTGTGTCTCAATGCCGCGGAGGGCTCGCCCCGGCCGTCAGCTTGCGTGGCAGCGGGCTCCTCAGGCGGCGAGCGCTGCGGGGTTGTGCCGGGTGCCGTGCGTGGCGATGACCGGGTCCCAGGCTTGCCCGCTGGTGATGACGGCGTGCAGGTGCCGCAGGATCGCCGCCGCTATCACGGTCTGGGCCTGGGTGGGGGTGAGCTTGTTCTGCTCCCGGCTGGTCAGGTGCTGGTAGCGGGCCCGGTAGACGGGGTTGGCGCGCTGGGCACCCCAGACGGCACGCCAGGCCGCGAGCCGCAGCCCGGGGCGTCCCTGCCCGGTCAGCCGGGTCCGGCCGGTGAACGCGCCGGACAGTTTCTCCCGCGGGGCCAGGCCGCCATGCTTGACCAGCGCGCGTGCGGTGGCGAATCGTCTCGGGTCGCCGGTTTCGGCCAGGATCGCCGCAGCGCCGACTGCGGGCAGGCCGGTGATCGAGGTGACCAGGGCGGTCAGCCCGAGCTCGTCCAGGACGCCGGTCATCCGCTGCTCGGCCTGGGTGAGCCGGGTCTTGGTGAGCTGCCAGTCTTCCAATAGCAGCTGCACGCGCTCCAGCGCGCCGGGCCGATGCGCGATCACGCCGGCCGGATCGCTGAGCGCGGTGAACAGTCCGCGCACGATCCGCAAGCAGGGTTTCCGCCCGCCCACCCGGTGATCTCGCGCCGCACCGCCTGCTCGAAGCGGGCCGCCCCGAGCCGGCGGGCCCGGGTGAAGCCTCCCTGGTCCCGGCCGGCGATCACTGATAGCGCGGCCATCCAGGTGGCAGACCGGAACGGCTGCCGGGCTGTGCCCAGCGCAGCCGGCCACGCGCACTCCAGCAGATCCCGCATCTGCTGGATCTGGCTGCCTGCCTCAGTGATCAGCTGCTCGCGGCGGCAGCCCAGATGCCGCAGCCGGCCCCATGTCTCATCGATGGGTTCGGGAACATAGCAGCGCAGCTGGGCGGTCAGCCGGGCGATCAGCACTGCGTCCTTCTCATCGGTCTTGTCCGAGGTCAGGTCCTCCGTGCGCCGCGACCACGAGGTGACCACCGGCTGCACGCACACGAACGGCATCCCCCGGCCGGCGGCCAGCTGAGCCAGCACCCGCCACCGGTGCCCGGTCGGCTCGCACGCCACCGTCACCCCCGCCCATCCGCTGGCCGCGGCCCGCCCGGCCGCCCAGTCCAGCGCCGCGCCCAGATCCCAGGCCCGGCACCGGAACGCCCGCCGCGCGATGACCTTCGAGTCGTGATCGGTCACCACCACCATCTGCTTCGTGCCCGCCAGGCCGGTCCCCGCGATCGCGTTCGCCACCGGGACCAGGGCCCGCAGCCGCTCCAGCCGCGCATTGCGGTTACGGTCACCTCGCGACACGCCACTACCGTTACCCATGAACGTCCTCCTGTTGCGTGGGACACCAAGCCCGAAGCGCATCAGGAGGACGTTCCTACGTCACTAACCGACACGCAGAACGTGTTTCTATGCCGCCAAGAGTGGTCACTTCGTATCCAGCGCGTGGGTCTTGGGAGGCCGGCCAAGACTCTGGCCATCGCGGCAGCCGAGTCAGTCACCGGCTGAGCAGAGTGCCCGGATGACGCGGATGTCCCGCAGCGTCTTCTGTGCCGCGGAGGCAACCGCCTGCGGGCGTGTCTGGCCGTGGCTGCTGGCGGCCAGGGCCGCCCAGAAGGCCTCATCATCAGCGGTCACCAGACCCAGCTGGCGATACAGCAATGGGGCCGTGACGCTGTCGGGCACCAGGGAGGACTGGCATGTCGCGGTGGCTTCAATGTGCCGCGTTAGCTGGTTTTCGGCGGCGATCAAGCCACGCGAGGTGGTCACGCCGGCAAAAGACGAAGCTTCCCGGGCAACCTCGGCGACAACTGCCTCCGCGCGTGTGCACTGCGGTGCAGGTGGGCGCCCCGGATGGGATGCCGGCGCGCCGCATGCGGTGAGCAGAAGGGCCGCTGACACGGCGGCTGTGGCCATGGACAGGCGCATCGGTGGTCCTTGGTTCTGCCAGGGAAACAACTCCACATCCGGCGAGGGCATCCCCTTGCCCCGATACGGTAGCCGAGGTCAAGCTAACGGCGGGCAGGTGTGCGTGCGCCGGATCCTCGCCGGCCACACGAACGGATCGGCAAGCAAACGAGAAGCTGCACCCAGCGCACCGATCGCAGCACACAGATCGCAGCACACAGATCGCAGCACGCGGATGCATATGTTCCCGGCACGGCCGTCGGCTCAGGAACATCCTCATTTGCCGCTTCCCGCTTAGGGTGCCTCCTTCTTTCCGGACTGCGGATCCTTATAGGATCTTCACCGGAAAGGATGGAATCACGTGACTGGGAAGTACAGGAAGTTCTCTCCTGAGTTCCGCGAGGAAGCAGCCCGGATGGTGGTCGAGACCTCTCG
>DATDGI010000408.1:0-12011 GCA_036522155.1 Streptosporangiaceae bacterium | reverse complement strand
GTTGCCGACCGGTGCCTGGTGATGGGGGTGGTGAACGTCACCCCCGACTCCTTCTCCGACGGCGGCGCCTGGTTCGGCGCCGATGCCGCGATCGCCCGCGGCCTGGAGCTGTCCGCCCAGGGGGCCGACATTGTGGACGTCGGCGGCGAATCCACCCGGCCGGGCGCGCAGCGGGTCACCGCCGACGAGGAACTGCGGCGGGTCGTGCCGGTCGTCACCGCCCTGGCCGCGGCCGGCGTCCCGGTCAGCGTGGACACGATGCGGGCCGAGGTGGCGCAGGTCGCGGTGGCGGCGGGCGCCCGGCTGGTCAACGACGTCAGCGGCGGCCTGGCCGACCCCGCGATGCCCCGGCTGGTCGCCGAGGCGGGCGTGCCCTACGTGGTCATGCACTGGCGTGGCCACAGCCATCAGATGCAGGAACGTGCCGTCTACCAGGACGTGGTCCGCGAGGTGTGTGATGAGCTGCGGCGCCGGATCGGCGACGTGATCGCCGCCGGGGTGGATCCAGCGATGATCATCATCGACCCCGGCCTGGGATTCGCCAAGCTGCCCGAGCACAACTGGCCGCTGCTGTCCCACCTGCCGGAGATCTCCCGCCTCGGCGGTGACGGGCCCGGCTTCCCGGTGCTCATCGGCGCCTCACGGAAGCGTTTCCTCGGCCGGCTGCTGGCCGCCCCGGACGGTACCCCCCGCCCGTTCACCGGCAGTGACGACGCCACGGTCGCGGTGACCGCGCTGGCCGCGGCCGCGGGCGCCTGGTGCTGCCGGGTGCATGAGGTGCCGGCCAACGCCGACGCGGTCCGGGTCGCCCAGGCCTGGCTGGCCGCGGGAACGGCCGCCGAAGGCCCGGCCGCCGCATCCGCTGCGAGGAGCGCAGGGAAGACCAGATGAGCCTGGACCGGGTGTCGCTGGTGGGGCTGCGGGTCTTCGCCCACCACGGCGTGCTGGCGCACGAGCGCCGCGATGGCCAGGAGTTCCTTATCGACGCCGTGCTGTGGCTGGACACCCGGGCCGCCGCCGCGGCCGACGATCTGTCGCTCGCGGCCGACTACAGCGCGATCGCCGGCCGGATCGTCGCCCTGGCCAGCGGCCCGCCGGTGCAGCTGATCGAGACGCTGGCGCAGCGGCTGGCGGCCGGCTGCCTGGCCGGGCCGGGCGTCGAAGAGGTGGAGATCACCGTCCACAAACCGCACGCGCCGATCCCGCACAAGTTCACCGACGTGAGCGTGACCATCCGGCGGAAACGGCCGGCCAGCCACGGCCGGGAGGGTGAGCAGCCGGTCACCATCGCACTCGGCAGCAACCTCGGCGACCGGCTCGCGAACCTGCAGGGCGGCCTCGATGCCCTGGCCGGCACGCCCGGGCTGACCCTGGCCGCGGTCTCCCCGGTCTACCGGACCGCTCCGGTGGGCGGCCCGGCGCAGCCCGACTACTACAACGCCGTGCTGACCGCGCATACCACCCTGCACCCGCGGGCGCTGCTGGCCCGGTGTCACCAGGTGGAGAACGACTTCGGCCGGGTGCGGACCGAGACCTGGGGCCCACGGACCCTCGACCTCGACCTCATCGTCTACGGTGACGTCGTGGCCGACGACCCCCAACTGACGCTGCCCCATCCGCAGGCCCACCAGCGTGCCTTCGTGCTGGCTCCCTGGCATGCCATCGACCCGGACGCGGTGATCCCGGGCCAGGGCACGGTGGCGGACCTGCTGGCCGCGGCCGGGCAGGACGGCGTGGAACGGCTGGCCGACACCCAGCTGCACCTGCCGGCATGACACTCCGGCGGGCCAGGCCCCGGCGGGCGGTGGCCGGATGAGCCCGACCAGGGTGCGGAACCTGGTCATCGTGGCCCTGGGCTGCACGATCTTCGGCTGGCTGCTGGCCCGGCTGGTGTATTCGGCGCTGCCGCCGCTGCCGTGGTCGGGGGTGCCTGCCCTGCTGGTGCTGGCGGCCGCGGAGGCCTGGAGCGGCCGGACCGTCCGGGCGCGCCTGCGCGGCCGCGGCGGGCGGCCCATACCCCCGATCGCGGTGGCCCGGCTGGCCGCGCTGGCCAAAGCCACCTCGATGGCGGCCGCGCTGTTTGGCGGCCTGGCCGCGGGCTTCCTGCTGTACCTGGGCCGGTCGCTGGACAAACCCGCCTACCGGGCGGATGCCTACGCCTGCGCCGGCACCCTGGGGGCCGCTGTCATCCTCGTCCTGGCCGCCCTCTACCTGGAATACGGCTGCCGGGTGCCGACCCGCGACGACCAGTCCGGCGCACCGCCGGATGGCGCAGACCAGCCCCGCTAACGGCGGCCGGGTGGCTCACCGGTCCGGGGCTCCAGTCACCGGTCCATGTCGCCGACGACGAAGAACATCGAGCCGAGAACGGCCGGCAGGTCCGCGACCCGGCTGCCCGGCAGCACCTCGGACAGCACCTGCACGTTGCTGAACGAGGCCGACCGCAGCTTCAGCCGCCACGGGGTCTTCCCGCCGCGGGAGACCAGGTAGTAACCGTTCAGCCCGACCGGGTTCTCGGTCCAGGCATAGGCGTGGCCTTCGGGGACCTTGAAGACCTTGGGCAGGCGGGCGCTGACCGGCCCGGGTGGCAGCGTGGCCAGCCGGCTGGCACACGCGTCGGCCAGGTCCAGCGAGACGCTGACCTGATCCAGCAGGCATTCGAACCGGGCCAGGCAGTCGCCCTCGGGCCGGGTCGCCACCTGCAGCACCCCCGCGAGCTCGCCGTAGGCCAGGTAGGGCTCGTCCCGGCGCAGGTCGAAGCCCACCCCGCTGGCCCGGGCCACCGGCCCGCTCAGGCCGAACTGCAGGACCTGCTCGCCGGTGATCCGTCCCACGGCCCGGGTCAGCCCGCGGAAACCGGCGTGCTCGCGGACCACCGACCCGATCACCGGCAGCGCCGCCCGCACCTGGCCAGCCACCGCGTGCACCCGGCTCAGCCAGCCGGTCGGCAGGTCGTCCTTCAGGCCCCCCACCCGGTTGAACATGTAGTGCATCCGGCCGCCGGAAATCTCCTCCATCACCGCCTGGATCAGCTCGCGGGCGGCGAACGCGGCCCCGGCGGCCTGCTCCGGGCTGGCTTCCCCGTCCGGTTCAGCGGCGGCGATCTCCGGCGGGTAGGCACTCAGGAACGCCAGGTGGCTCAGCACCCGGTTCAGCTCGGCCAGCAGCGTGCGCGCCCAGACCGCGCGCGGCGGCACCTCGATCCCGGCCAGCCGCTCGGCGGCCAGCACCACGCCAAGTTCGCTGGCGAACGCGCTCAGCCAGTCGTGCCGGTTGGCGAGCACGATGATCTGCCGGTAGTCACGCGCCTCGAACAGCTTCTCCGCCCCGCGGTGCACGAAGCCGATGACCGGCTCGGCGGCCGTGATGAGCCCGCCGTCCAGGGTGAGCCGCAGCCGCAGCATGCCGTGCCCGGACGGATGCCCGGGGCCGAGGTTGATGACCAGGTCGTCCGCCCCGCCCGGGGCCCAGCCACCGGTGACCGCGTCCACCCGGCGCCCGGCCATGCTGCTCATGCTCCCACGAACCCAGCTTCATGATCTGGAAGGATTCTCAGTCGCATTCACTGAAAATCCTTCCGGATCACCGATTCCCGGTCAGCCCGGCCAGCGGCGGCGGGATGGGCATGCCGACGGCCTGGACCAGCCAGCCGAAGCCGCCCAGCCCGGCGGGGTCGGTCAGCTCGGCCTCCTCGCCCGCCTGGCACAGCGCCCGCGCATAACCCAGCGGATCGCTGCCCGCCAGCCCAGCCGGGGGCCGGTGCCCGGTCATCCCCAGCGCCCGCAAGGCCTGGCGCTGGGTGGTCAGCAGGCTGGCGGTCGCCCCGGCGGCACGGCCCGCGTCCGCGCACGCGTCCAGCGCGACACCCGCCGTTAGGTCACAAGAGCCGTCGGGGACGGGCCGGACCGGGCGCCCTTCCCGGTAACCGCTGAGGGTGCCCGCCCGCGGCCGGTCCGCCCGCTGGTGCCCGTAGTCGGCGGCGACCGCCAGGCCGCGGCTGATCCGGCCGGCCGCCGCGGCCCACGCCTGGCAGCGGGTCAGCCCGATCTCGGCGCGGTCGCCCGGCTCGCGCAGCGGCCACCAGCGGCGCTGCCAGGCCAGCTCGGCGGCGGGCGGCGGCGCGCCGGGGCGTTCCGCGCCGGTGGCCGTCTCCACCAGCAGCAGCCGCGGCCCGGCCGGGGTCAGCTCGGCCACCTCCAGCGGCACGTTGTCCAGCCATTCGCTGGCGATCACCAGGCCGGTGATGCTGGCCGGCAGTTCGGGCTGCCAGCCGATCCGCGGATCGAGCCGGTCGGGCCGGGCGGCGACCTCCACCGCCAGCGGCGCGAGCCGGGCGGCCAGCGCGGAGTCCGTCCCGGCCAGCTCGGGGTCCGTCCCGGCCAGGGTGAGCAGCGCGGCCAGCAGTTCGCCGCGGCCGGCCCCGACATCGACCACGTCGAGGCGGGCCGGGTGCCCGAGCGCGGCGTCCACCGCGCGCAGCACCGTCAGCAGCGCCCCGGCGTAGCGCGGCGAGACATGCGCCGACGTGCGGAAATGCCGGGCCGGCTGTTCCCCGCGGGTGTAGAAGCCGGCCGGGCCGTACAGCGCCGCCTGCATCGCCTGCCGCCAGGTCAGCCACACCCCGCCGACTGTAGCCGCCCCCGCCGGGCCCGCCACGCCCACGGGGCCGCGGGTGGCGGGCGTGGTTATGCTGATCAGTGCCGTCCGGTACCCGGTGGCCCGGCGTGGACGCGGCCCCCGTGGCCCCCGCCCGCGCAGGCCGCGTGTCCAGGACTGGAACGAGAGGGACACTGACGCCATGCCCAACCCGGCAGGACCGCCGGCCCCGCCGCACCCGGCGCGGCTGCGGGTGGGGATCATCGGCACCGGCCGGGTTGGCACCGCCCTCGGCGCGGCGCTCGCCCGAGCCGGCCACCAGATCACCGGGGTGTCCGCCGTCTCCGAGGCATCACGGGCGCGGGCCGCCGACCGGCTGCCCGGCGTCCCGGTCCGGCAGCCGCAGCAGGTGCTGGCCGGGGCCGACCTGATCCTGCTCACCGTGCCCGACGACGTGCTGCCCGGGCTGGTCGCCGGGCTCAGCGCGACCGGCAGCGAACTGACGGGCCGGCTGCTCGCCCACACCAGCGGCCGGCACGGCCTGGCCGTGCTCGGCCCGGCGGCCCGGCAGGGGGCACTGCCGCTGGCCGTGCACCCGGTGATGACGTTCACCGGCCGCCCGGACGACACCGACCGGCTGGCCGGGATCAGCTTCGGCGTCACCGCGCCGGACTCGCTGCGGCTGGTCGCCGAGGCGCTGGTGATCGAGATGGGCGGCGAGCCGGTGTTCATCGCGGAGCAGAACCGCGCGCTCTACCACGCCGCGCTGGCGGGCGCGGCCAACCACCTGATCACGCTCGTCGTGCAGTCGGCCGAACTGCTGTCCACCGCCGGGGTGCCCGATCCGGCCCGGATGCTCTCCCCGCTGCTGTTCGCCGCGCTGGACAACGCGCTGCGGCTGGGCGACGCCGGACTGACCGGGCCGGTGGCCCGGGCCGACGCGGACACCGTCGCCGAGCACCTGGCCGCGCTGGCCGAGGTGTCACCGGAGGCGCTGCGCGCCTACGTGGCGCTGGCCCGGCTCACCGCCGACCGTGCGCTAGCGGCCGGCCTGCTGGCCCCGCCGGAGGCGCAGCGGCTGCTTGACGTGCTGGCCGGGGCGCCCCGGTGATCCCGATCCTGGCCCGGACCCGGCTCGGACTGACCGCCGCAAGGCGCACCCTGCACCCGCCGGTGGTGCTGGTGCCCACCATGGGCGCGCTGCACGACGGTCACCGGGCGCTGCTGCGCCGCGCCCGGGAGATTTCGCAGCCAAACGGAAGCATCCTGGTGTCCGTCTTCGTCAACCCGCTCCAGTTCGGGGCCGGTGAAGACCTGGACCGGTATCCGCGGACCCTGGACGAGGACGTGCGCGTCTGCGCGGAGGCCGGGGCCGACGTGGTGTTCGCCCCGGCCGCCAGCCAGATGTACCCGCAGCCGCAGTTGATCACCGTGGACCCGGGCCCGGTCGGGCAGGTGCTGGAAGGCGCGTCCCGGCCTGGCTTTTTCACCGGCGTGCTCACGGTCGTGCTCAAGCTGTTCGAACTGACCAGGCCGGACGTGGCGGTGTTCGGCGAGAAGGACGCCCAGCAGCTGGCCCTGGTCCGGCGGATGACCGGCGACTTCGCCCTCGGCATCGAGATCGCCAGCGTGCCGACCGTGCGCGACCCGGACGGGCTGGCGGTGTCCACCCGGAACCGCTACCTGTCGCCCGCCGAGCGGGCCACCGCACTCGGGCTGCCCGCCTCCCTGCGGGCGGGCCAGGAGGCACAGGAAGACGGCCCGGAGGCGGTGCTGAAGGCGGCCCGGGCGATGCTGGACGAGGCGGCCCGGGCCCGGCCGCCGCTCGTCACCGACTACCTGGCGCTGGTCGACCCGGTCACGTTCGAGCCGGTGGCGGCCGGATATGTGGGCCATGCGCTGCTGCTGGCCGCCGCCCGGGCCGGATCCACGCGCCTGATCGATAATGTGCCGCTGATACTGGGCGGACCCGGTGGCCCGGAGGCGGAGGTGCGGGCGGGGCATGCTGCTGACGATTGACGTGGGGAACACCAACACGGTGCTCTGCCTGTTCGACGGGGACATCGTGGCCGAGCACTGGCGGCTGGCCACCGACCCGGTCCGCACCGCCGACGAACTGGCCGTGCTGTTCCGCGGTCTGCTGGCGCAGTCCACCCTGCCCAAAGAACCGGAGGTCACCGGCATCGCGTTGTGCTCTACCGTGCCGTCGGTGCTGCACGAGATGCGGGAGATGTGCCTTCGGTATTACGCCGGCGTGCCCGCGCTGATCGTGGAGCCGGGGGTGCGCACCGGGGTCTCGGTCCGGATGGACAACCCGAAGGAGGTGGGCAGCGACCGGATCATGAACACGGTGGCCGCGGTCCATCTGTACGGCGGCCCGGCGGTGGTGGTGGACTTCGGCACGTCGACCAACTTCGACGCGGTCAGCGCCAGGGGCGAGTTCGTCGGTGGCGCGATCGCCCCCGGCATCGAGATCTCGGTCGACGCGCTATCCCGGCGCGCCGCCCAGCTGCTCAAGGTGGAACTGACCAGGCCGCAGCGGGTGATCGGCAAGAACACGGTCGAGGCGCTGCAGTCGGGGATCGTCTACGGTTTCGCCGGGCAGGTCGAGGGCATCGCCACCCGGATGCGCAAGGAACTGGCGCCGGACGACCCCGAGTCGGTGACCGTGATCGCCACCGGCGGGCTGGCCCCGCTGGTGCTTGACGAGATCAGCGTGATCGATGTCTACGAGCCGTGGCTGACCCTGATCGGGCTGCGCCTGGTCTACGAGCGCAACCTGGCCCAGGGCGACTGACGACGCCGGCCGGGCGCTGGCGGGCACCATCCTGATCCTGGCGAAGGAGGGCACCGTGACGGAGGCGGAACGGATTCTGGGTGCGGCACGGACGGTGGTGGTGGTGGACTGGCCGTCCCGGGATGTCCCGGACACGCTGGCCCTGGCCGGCTACACGGTGCTGGTCAAGGGCGGGCCGGGAGCCGACAGCTACTCGGCCTACGAGGTCGCCGGCGGCGAGGTCGTGCCGCGCCGGACCGGGGCGGCGCCGGAGTCCGCCGACCTGGTGTACGCACACCGGCCGGTGGCGGAACTGCCGGGCGTCGTGATGCTGGCCCAGCGGCTGGGCGCGGGCGCGGTGTGGCAGCAGTCCGGGCTGGCCGGGGACGGCAGCAAGGACCCGCGCGGCTGCTGGCTGCCGGAGGCGGATGCGCGGGCGGCCAGGGATATCGTGGAATCGGCCGGCCTGGCCTACCTCGCCGATCCTTATATCGCGGATGAGGTCCGCCGGCTGGCGGCTGGCCAGCCCGGTGGCCGGTAACCTCTTCGGGTGGGTGAGGAGCAGGCCAAGGTGACTGGACCGGCTGGGCCGGCGGAGCACGACGCGGCTGGGCCGGCGGAGCACGACCCGGATGTGCCGGAGCAGATGCGGGTCCGGCTGGCCAAGCGGGCCCGGATGCTGGCCGAAGGCATCGACCCGTACCCGGTGGGCTATCCCCGGACCGCGGCCATCGGCGAGATCAGGGACCGCTACCCGGACCTGGCCGCCGGCACCGAGACCGGCGAGCGGGTCGGCGTGACCGGCCGGGTGATGCTGTCCCGGATCGGCGGCAAGCTGTGCTTCGCGACCGTCCGGGACGGCACCGGTGACATCCAGGTGATGATCTCCGAGGCCAAGGTCGGCCCGGCCGCGCTCGCGGCCTGGAAGCGCGACGTCGACCTGGGCGACCACGTCGGCGTGACCGGCGAGGTCATCTCCTCCCAGCGGGGCGAGCTCTCGGTGCTCGCGGACAGCTTCGCGATCACAGCCAAGGGGCTGCGCCCGCTGCCGGAAAAGCACAAGGGGCTCTCGGACGTCGAGTCGCGGATCCGCCAGCGCTATGTGGACCTGATCGTGAACCCGGGGGTACGGCGGATGGCGGAAACCCGCAGCGCCGTCATCTGGGCGATCCGGGAGGAACTGCGCGGGCGGGGCTTCCTTGAGGTCGAGACGCCGGTGCTGCAGCGGGTGCACGGCGGGGCGAACGCGCGCCCGTTCACGACCCACATCAACGCCTACGACCTGGACCTCTACCTGCGGATCGCGCTGGAACTCCCGCTCAAGCGGCTGCTCGTCGGCGGCCTGGAGAAGGTCTTCGAGATCGGCCGGAACTTCCGCAACGAGGGTGCCGACGCCACCCACAACCCAGAGTTCACGATGCTGGAGGCCTACGAGACCTACGGCGACTACCACACGATCGGCACGCTGACCCGGGAGGTGATCCAGCGGGCGGCCCGCGAGGCGCTCGGCGGCACCGTGCTGCACCGGGCCGACGGCACCGAGTTCGACATCGGCGGCGTGTGGCCGGAGAAGACGGTGCACGGCGCGGTGTCCGGGGCGCTGGGCGAGGAGGTGACGCCCGGCACCAGCGACGAGCATCTGCGCAAGCTGTGCGCGGCGGCCGGGGTGCCCGTCGAGCCGTGCTGGAACGGCGGCCAGATCGTGCTGGAGATGTACGAGCGGCTAGTGGAGAAGCAGACCGCCGGGCCGACGTTCTACATTGACTTCCCGGTCGAGGTCTCGCCGCTGACCCGGGCTCACCGGGACGACCCGCGGCTGGCCGAACGGTGGGACCTGGTGGCGTTCGGCAGCGAACTGGGGACCGGGTATTCCGAGCTCAACGATCCGGTAGAGGAGCGGGCCCGGCTGACCGCCCAGTCGCTGCTGGCGGCGGGCGGCGACCCGGAAGCCATGCAGCTTGACGAGGACTTCCTGCGGGCGCTGGAGTACGGGATGCCGCCCACGGGCGGGATGGGCGCCGGCATCGACCGCATCCTGATCATGCTGACCGGAGAGACGATCCGGGAGACGATCCTGTTCCCGATGGTCCGCCCGGAATGAGCAATGACCCGCCCGGACGCGCCGGACGGGCCATTTTGCCGCCGGGCCGGTCAGGCGATCCGGACCGCGCCCACGTAGACGTCCCACATGACCGGCTGCACCTGGACGACCTCCCCGAAGTCGGGCGCGTCCACCATCAGGCCGTTGCCGATGTAGATGCCGACGTGGCCGATGTCGGCGTAGAAGAACACCAGGTCGCCTGGCTGGAGGTTGGCCCGCGCGACATGCACGCCCATGTTCCACTGGTCACCGGTGAAGTGCGGCAGGCTGATGCCGACCTGGGCGTAGGCCCACACCACCAGCCCGGAGCAGTCGAACGCGCCCGGGCCAGCCGCGCCCCAGACGTAGGGGTCGCCGCGCCGGGTCAGCGCGTACCGCAGTGCCTGTCCGCCGATCGAGTTGGCGGTCGGGATGCTGATGTTGGGGTACTGGCCGGTCTGGTTGAAGACCGCCATCGCCTTGGCGAAGACGGCGCTGTTCAGCAGATCGATCTTCTTCTGCGCCGCTTGCTGCTTGACCGCCATCGCGGCCGCTAGTTTCGCCACCACCCGGCCCTGCTGGAGGGAGGTCTCCTTGGCCCGGTGGGCCGCCGCGACCGCCGCCGCGAGCTGGCCGACCCGGTCGCCGTTCTCGCTCTGCAGCTGCTGCATGATGGCGGCCTTGTCGATCAGGTTCTGCGGGTTGCTGCTGGTCAGCATGGTCAGCGTGGTGTCAAGCCCGCCGGTCATGTAGCTCTGCGCGGCCAGCTGGCCGATGCTCAGCTTGCCAGCTCCGAGCCGGCCGATGTCCTCGGTGTAAGTGCGCTCGGCGACCGCCGCCTCGGCCTTGGCCTGGGCGAGCTGGATGCGCAGCCCGTTGTACTGCTCGTCCAGCGTGTTGATCTGGTTCGACAGCACCCGGGCCTGGGCCACCAGGTCCTTCAGGCTCGGCATAGGCTGGCGCGGCGCGGCGGCGCTGGTCGCGGCGGGCAGCGCCAGGGTGACCAGGCTGGCCAGACCGGCCACCACGGCCGTCCGGCGCCAGGCACGGCGGGCGCCTGGCAGGTGACGGAGAGGGAAAGTGCGGGTGTGTCGCTGACGCGGGACCCGATGTGGACCCCTTTCACTGTGCCTGCCGGGAGGCAAGTGCCCCACGGGAGCTCCTCTCCTTGTGGAGCGCCGCGGCTGGCCGGGGGTCAGGGGTCAGGAGGCGCTAGCTGGTCAGCCGTGCTGAACGTCTGACTAGCGCCGAAGATTAATGGATCAAGGGCATGCCGCGGACCGGAACGGCAAAAGTTCTGCATCCTGGGCGCAACGTGGGGGCATGCGCGGGCAATGCCGGTGCCGGACCGGCTGGGGCGCGCGGAAGTCGCCCTAACGTTCTCAGGAAGTGGCTATCTTCGCAGGTCAGAGCCCGATAACGGGCCCGATGCGGTGATGTGATTGGCATGTGATGTGCGCTGGTGAATAGCCGTAAAGACACTTGTGTCAATCCGTGGCAGCGCGGTGACGTTACGTTGAGTAAAGCCGTAAGCTGCGGCGTTGCCGCCGCCGCGCCACCCCGGCCGGCCCGGCCCCCGAGCCGCTAAGGTGTGCGGGCGATGAATCACGTGATCAGGCGGGCCCGTACCAGCGACGTCCGGGCGATCAGCGCCCTGGTGGCACAGAACGTGGACTCGGGCAGGCTGCTCGCCAAGGCCACCGTCACCCTGTATGAGGACGTGCAGGAGTTCTGGGTCGCCGAACGGGCCGGTGACGTCCTGGTCGTCGGCTGCGGCGCGCTCCATGTCATGTGGGAGGACCTGGCCGAGATCCGGACGATCGCGGTCCGGCCCGACTGCCAGGGCCAGGGGGCCGGCCACCAGCTGGTGGACGCGCTGCTGGGCAGCGCGCGGGAACTGGGTGTGCGGCGGGTCTTCGTGCTGACCTTCGCGGTCACCTTCTTCGCCCGGCACGGCTTCACCGAGATCAACGGGTCGCCGGTATCACCTGCGGTGTACGAGGAACTGCTCCGCTCCTACGACGAGGGCGTGGCCGAGTTCCTCGACCTGGACCGCGTCAAGCCCAACACCCTGGGCAACACCCGCATGCTTCTCCACCTCTAGCTCATCTGCTCGGTGCCTACGGCCGATTGCCCGTCGCCGGCCGACGTTCAGAGCAGGCGGAGCTGGCGTTCGGCCGGGCGCCGGGGCCGGGGCGGGGCGGCGGTACGGGTCAGGAGTTCCGGGGATATGGCAGCCAGGAACGGCGACGGGCCAGCCGCGGCGGACCGGCCGTGCCGGCGGCGTTCGGCCGCACAGGTGAGGAACAAGTGCGTCCGGGCGCGGGTCATGCCCACGAACAGCAGCCGCCGCTCCTCGGCCGGGTCCGGGCCGCTGCCCGCGGCCGGCTGCCCCGTGCCGTCGGCCGTGGGCAGCCCTGGGCGGTCGGCCGTGGGCAGCCCTGGGCGGTCGGCCGTGGGCTGTTCCTGGCCGTCGGCCGTCGGCGGCCCCGCGCTGGCGGCGGCGGGCGGCCTCGCGGCGCCCGCTCCTGGCAGCCACAGCGGCAGCAGGCCGCGTTC
>DATDGI010000407.1:0-3282 GCA_036522155.1 Streptosporangiaceae bacterium | reverse complement strand
GCCGGTGCACCCCTTGATCCCCAGCGGCAGCCAGCCTAGCGCGGTTACGGCGCGGGGCTCACCCGGTACACCTGGCCGCCGTACGTCCGCGTCACCACCGGCACCGGCGGCCGGCCGGGCCCGGACCCGAGGCCCACGACGGCCCAGATGCCAGCGGCCAGGACCGCCGTGATCACGGCGGCGATGAGCAGGTGGCCGTTCAGCCTCCGGCGGGTCATGCCAGCCTCCTGCCAGGGGGGGCAATTAATAACCATATGATTCTCCGCACAGCGATGCGGGGCGAACCGTAGCCTACGTGGTCAGATGCGCCAGCGTACAGCGCTGACCAGCGGATGCGTGCAAAGCAGGTGCTCTTCCAGCTGAGCTATAGCCCCGTGCCATGTTACGCTGACCAGCGAGAACACCCACATGCCCGGAGGGTACCATGCGGGCACACAGATAGTTGACAGTCTGATTCGCGCAAGATCAGGAGGGCCGATGGCTGGTCCCGGTGCGCCGCTGGCGGCGCTGCTGCCCTCATGGGAACTGAGCCTAGACGAGCGCGGGCTCTCACCCAAGACCATCGAGGTCTACCTGCGCACCGGCCAGCAGTTCACCGGATGGCTGGCCGGCCGCGGGTTCCCGGCCGGCACCGAGGACGTGGACGCCGCGCACATCCGCGCCTTCCTCGCCGCCGAGACCGGCCGCACCAGCGCGATCTCCGCCCACCAGCATTTCCGCAACCTGCGCGTCCTGTTCCGCTGGCTGGCGAAAGAGGGCGAACGGGAGACGCCGGACCCGATGGCCAGGGTCGAGCCGCCGAAGGTGAACCGGAAAGTCAAGCCCATCCTGTCCGGCGCGCAGCTGGCCGCGCTGCTGCGCGTGTGCGAGGGCCAGGGATTCGAGGCCCGGCGGGATACCGCCGTCATCCGCGTGTTCATCGACACCGGGGTCCGGGTGTCCGGCCTGGCCAACGTGAAGCTGGCTGCGGTGAACCTGACGGGCAAGATGATCAGGGTGGTCCTGAAGGGCGGCGATGAGCATGTCATCCCCATCGGCCGCAAGGCCGCCGCCGCGCTCGACCGCTACCTGCGCGCCCGGGCCCGCCACCCTGAGGCTTCCTCGCCGTGGCTGTGGCTGGGCACCGCGGGCCGTGACCGGTCCCACTTCGGGTCCGCCGGCATCCAGGACATGCTTGCCCGGCGGGGCCGGGAGGCCGGTCTGCCCGGCCTGACGCCGCACTGGTTCCGGCGGACGTTCGCCCATGACTGGCTGGCGGCCGGCGGGTCGGAGCTGGACGGGATGCGGATCGCGGGCTGGCGCACCCGGGCGATGATCGAGCAGTACGCGGGCGACCTGGCCGCCGAGCGCGCCCGGGAGGCTCACGCCCGGCTGTCACCCGGCGACCGGCTCTGACGCCGTTCGTGGAGGCGGCCGAGGCGGAACGCGATCAGGACCGGGACCACCGCCCACCGCAGCAGCGGCACGGCCAGCGCCAGGATCAGGATCGCGTACATGTCGGCGAGATTCATCCGGTCACATCCCCCACTCGGCTTTTAAGTAGCTAAGTGGTGACGCGCCGGAAACGGTAACGGATGCTTACCGGGAGGCTATGACTGTCTTACTGGTCGCCGGCTGCGAGCAGCCTGAGCAGGGTGCGCTTCTGCCGTTCGGTCAGGCTGCGGGCATTGCGGACAGCCTCAGCCAGCGCTTCCGGGCTGTCGTCGTCGGCGATGCCGTCGAGGCTGCCCATCAGTTCCTCCAGCGCGCCCAGGCTGTTCCGGGGCACCGAGCGGTCGTTCTCCCAGTCGCCGACCGCGCGCACCGACACGCCGATGCGCGCGGCCAGTTGCCGCTGCGACATGCGCAGGCGTTCACGGGCGCGCCTGATCCTGGTCCCGAGCGAGGGCGGGTCGCTGGCCATGCTGCCCATCATGACCGGCGGTTTTAGGCACGTCAAGGCACCTCTTGGCACTTCCTGGCACCTGTGGATAACCAAGAGTTGCCAGAAGTTGCCAAGAAGGTGTTGACCAACCTCCTGAATCTGCCTACAGTTGCCAGTCACCAGGAAGCAACCGGCAAGCCCAGGAGCATCCCGAAATGCTGACGGCATCCCAGGTCTGTGAACGGCTCCGCATCAGCCGCGAGACCCTGCGGCAGCTCATCCAGTCAGGGCAGATCACAGCCATCAGGGTCGGTCCCGGCCCGACAGCTCATGTGCGCATCTCTGAAGACGCCCTGGCCGAGTACGTCGAGCGGCAGACCGTGAAGCCGGCCGCGTCATGACCACCCCGGCGCAGGCGCGGATCGCCGCCCACGAATCGTGGGCACGCACCGCCGACCGCACCGCCCGCACCGCCGCCGCCCGCGCCGGGCTCATCGCCCGCTTCGAACGCGAAGCACGCACACGCCTCGGCCCCGCGGCCAGCGCCCGGCAGGTCGCCGACGCAGCCGAGTCCGGCCGCCGCGCCCACTACGCCCGGATGTCCGCCGCGGGCCGGGCCGCACGCACCAGCCCCGCCTGACAAAGCCGGGGGCCTGCCCTGCGCACCTTCCCTGGTGCAGGACAGGCCCCAACACAACGAACGGAGCATACCGTGCAACTCTCCTCCCTCACCGCCGTCACCGGGTCTCTCGTCCCACTCCTCATCGACCCCAGGGGTGCCACGCCGTGGGTGTCCATCCCCCTCGGCGCCGGCACCAGCCTGCGCATCGAGTCACCCGGCGACGCCGACGACCTGATCAAGGCGGCCGTCCAGGCGAAGGACATGCTGGTGCGCCTGGCCGACGCGGGCCTGTGCAACGTGGGCGGCTGCCAGGGCACCGCCGGGCACACCCCACCGCACCGCTGCCCGGAGTGCCTGGCACCGATGGGCGGCGACGGGGCGCACACCACGCCATGCGGCGCGCGCATCCCCGCGAGCGTGACCCCGTGACCGGGCCAGGGCACTACCTCGCCGCTGAACGGATGCTCAGCTCCGCCCGGTCCCCGCAGGGCCGGGGTGAGGAGGAGATGGCGACCCTGGCGGCCGCGCAGATTCACGCCACGCTCGCGCTCGCTGCCGCTACCGCGATGAATGACAGCAGCGGCGGCATGGGCGCCTACGACTACGACGCATGGCGCGAGATCGTCAGCGTCCATTCCCCCCGGCCGGTGACCCCGTGACCGCCGCCGTCGTGTACGCCCTGTCCGCCACCGGCCTCGCCACCCTCATCCTGCTCCTCGCCGCCGCTAGGGCCGGCGTCGTCCGGATCACCGTCACCAGGCCCGGCCGCCGCACGGACCAGCCCGCAGCAGCAGCT
>DATDGI010000406.1:0-1578 GCA_036522155.1 Streptosporangiaceae bacterium | reverse complement strand
ACCAGTCGGGACGGCCGGATTTGAACCGGCGACCCCTTGACCCCCAGTCAAGTGCGCTACCAAACTGCGCTACGTCCCGTCCGTCCGTGACGGACCTTACGACGATAGCGCAACGCAGCACCGGCTCGTGTCGCCGGTGCGTGCCGTGTCCGCCTGTCGGTCGGCCCAAAAATTGGGCACCTCCAGCCATGTCCGGATCGTTGGATCATTGGGTGCGCGGGGTATCACCTGCTTGCGTCCGGCATCTGCGACTCCGATGGCAGGACGGGGAATGGCAACGCAAGGATCGCCATGGGAGAGTGCGCCGACGTCGCCTTTGCCCGCTGGCCCCTACCTCGGTGATACCAGCCTGGAACCGGTTGGCCCGGACTGGCCGGTTGGCCCGCCGCCCGGCGGAGAGGTCCTCAGCCTGCCCCGGCGCCGCCACCGCTGGCTGTTCCGCATTTTCGCGACGATCCTGGGCCTGATCCTGCTCGTGCTGCTCGGGCTCGGCGGGCTGCTGGTGTTCACCCCGTCGGTGAGCGACGCACCGGCCCGCGCCCAGGCCTTCGACCAGCAGCACCACGTTGCCTATCCTGGGCCGCCGGTGCCATACCGGTTCGGGGCGGCGCTGGTGTCGACCGAGGATCACCGGTTCTACTCCGAGCCGGGCATCGACCCGTTCGCCATCGCCCGGCTGATCGAGGGACGGCTCACCGGCCGGCCTGACCAGGGCGGCGCCACGCTGTACCAGCAGCTGGCCAAGATGCTCTACACCCCGGGCCGGTCGGGGGCCGTGGTCGAGGCGGAGCAGGTGGGGCTCGGTATCAAGCTCGACCTGACCTACTCCAAGACCCAGATCCTCCAGATGTACGCCGACGTTGCCTATTTCGGGCACCACTACTATGGCCTCGCCGCGGCCAGCTGTGGCTACTTCGGCGTCACCCCGGCCCGGCTCAGCTGGCCGCAGGCAGCGATGCTGGCCGGGCTGGTGCAGGCGCCGTCGGCCGACGACCCGATCGATCATCCGGCCGTGGGGCGGGCGCGCCAGGCCCATGTGCTGCAGCGGCTGGTGGCCACCGGGATTCTCACCCAGGCGCAGGCCAACCGGGTTTACCGGCAGCCACTCGGCCTGGTCGGCGGGCAGCCGGGAGCCTGCGGCACCGCGCCCTGAGAACCGGCCGCGCTAGTAGATGTCCTCGTCCCCGCCACGGTCCGGCACGCGCTGGGGGGCCAGTGGCTCGGGAGCGACCGAGGGGCCGTCCGGGAGCGGGCGGGCGCCGACTGGACCGGTGCCAGCGGCGGGCGGGAGAGCGGCCCAGACGAACTTGCGGTAGGACCAGAACCGGAACAGCGTGGCCAGCGCGATGCCGCAGTTCAGGGCCAGGAACCCGGCCGTACGGTTGTGCTCATAGCCCAGTACGTAGGCGTTGAAGCCGACCACCGCGTCCTGGATCAGCAGCCCGATCCCGTTGAGGACGAAGAAGATCACGGTCTCGCGGGCGACGCCGGTGCGCTCCCGGTGGCGGAAGGACCAGTAGCGGTTGCCCACGAAGGTGATCGTGGTGGCGACGATGGTGGCGATGGTGGTCGAGGTGA
>DATDGI010000405.1:0-48961 GCA_036522155.1 Streptosporangiaceae bacterium | reverse complement strand
GGTCGAGACCGAGTCGGGCTCGCTCGGCCCCGGCGAGATCGCCGGCGGCGCCACCGCGCTCGGCATCGTCATCGCGCTCAGCGTGCTGGCCATGTCCGTCGGCCTGATCCGCAGCGAGACCGCGCCGGACCTGCGCACGCTCACCGCGGCGGGCGCCGCTGGCACAACCCGGCGGATGATCACCGCGGCGACCGCGGCCGCACTGGGCCTGCTCGGCGCGGTCCTCGGCATGGCGGGCGCGGTGGTCGCCGGGCTGGCCTGGGCGCACAGCAGCCTGACCGCCATGTTCGGCGACGTGCCGCTGAGTGACGTGCTGATCCTGCTCGCCGGGCTGCCGCTGGTCGCCGCGGCCGGCGGCTGGCTGCTGGCCGGCCGCGAGCCGCCGCTGATCGCCAGGCAGCCGATTGAATGAGGCCCGCGACCACTAACCCCTTGGAATAGGCCGTCTAGCCGGCGCGGCGGCGGTACAGCGTGTCGCCCCGCTGGTCGCGCATGACCGGCACGAAATGGCTGGTGAAGTAGGCCTGCAGGGCCGGGGACCAGGCGATCCGGCGGCCGCTGTAGGCCGAGAACCAGGCGTACTGGGCGTGCGCGAACTCCTGCTGCCAGGCCGCGGTCACCGCCGGGTTGCCGCCCGCCCCGGTGCCGGGCGTTTCGCCGCCCGACAGGGCCAGGTCGGTGCCGGTGCCGTCCAGCATGGCCGAGCAGCCCGGCACCGCGGTGACGAAACGGTTGGCCACGATGAGCAGCGACACCTCGTCGGTGGCGACACACGAACCGGGCGGGATGTGCTGGGCGAAGGCGGCCGTGCTGCCCGGCCCGGTGACCGGGAGGATGGCCTTGACCTGCCCCTCGGCCCGGACCTGGAAGATGGTGAACACCACCAGCACGGCCGCGGCCAGCGCGGTGACCACGCCCGGTAGCCCGCGCCAGGGGCTGGCCCCGGCGCGCTGGCCCAGTCCGGCCAGCCGGGACAGCGGCAGGCCGATGGCCATGCCGAGGAACGGGGCCAGGAACGCCGGGAAGTGATAGTGGAACTGGGTCGGCAGCAGGAACACGATCCCGGTCAGGACCATGGTGACCAGCGCGAACGAGTCGAGTGGGGGCGGGCGCCGCCGGGTGGTCGCGGCCACCGTGGCCGTGAGGCCCACCGTGAGCAGCAGCAGGATCACCAGCGTGAGGAAGATCGTCGATTCCGGATACAGGCGCAGGTGAGTGATCAGCAGGTTGGCCCGGCCGGGCAGGTTGACGTGGCTCAGCCCGGTCATCTCTTTCAGCCGGACCCAGATCGATACCCGCAGCCGGGCCGCCCGGTGCCCCAGCTGGGCCGTGATCAGGCTCTGGTAGAAGCGCCGCGGGGCCAGCGCCGCGAACGGCAGCACCGGCACGCAGAAGCCGGCCGCCACCCCGGCCACGAAGGCGACCGTCCGCCGGGTCCACGGCAGGCACAGGGCCGCGATGACGACCACCGGGATGAGCGCCCATGACTCGATGCAGCCGGCGAACCCGAACAGCACCCCGCCCCAGACCAGCCGCCGCCGGCTGGCGGTGATCCGGTCCCCATCGAACACGGCGACGGCTCCGGCCAGGCAGAACAGGGTCAGCCACGGCTCGACCAGCACGGTGTGGGCGGCGGCGATGCTGTCCGGGAACAGCGCGGTGACCCCGCACGCCACGAGCGTGGCCAGCACGCCGCGATGCCGGACGAGCAGGCCGGTCAGGACCACCCCGGCCGCACTGGCCAGCGTGGTCATGATCCGCCCGGCCGCCATCCCGGCCGCGGTGCTCGTCACCTTGGCCAGCAGCGCGGCCGGCGTCATCAGCAGGGTGATCCCGGGCGGCTGGACGAAGACGAAGCCGCGGTAGGGCAGGATGCCCTGGAGCAGGTGGACGGCGCTGCCGAAATACGACCCGTCGTCATACTCGGTCAGCCCGAGCAGCTCGCCGGGCAGCCAGAGCTGGTAGATGCGCAGCCCGAGCGCCAGCACGGTGGCGGCTGTGATCACCACGGCCACCGGGTTGCGCCGGATGACGGCCAGCCGGGGCCGGACCGGTGGATCGCCGGCCGGGGCCGGCACCGGGTCCACCGTCGTTTCGCTCACCGTCGGATTGTAATTGGGCTGTTCATTCCTTCTCGTGCCGGTCGAGGAACTCGTACACATCCGTCTCGTCCACGCCCGGGAAGCTGCCGGTGGGCAGCGCGGACAGGATGTGCGAGTGCGCCCGGGCCGACGGCCAGGCCATGCCCTCCCAACGGGTGGCCAGCGCGGCCGGCGGGCGCTGGCAGCAGTCGCCGTCCGGGCACCGCGACACCATCCTGATGCTGGTGTCCCGGCCCCGGAACCAGCGGGAATGCGCGTAAGGGGTGCCCAGGGTGATGGCGTAGCCGCGGTCCGGGCCCGGGTCCACGTGGGCAACACACCAGTAGGTCCCGGACGGGGTGTCGCTGTACTGGTAGCGGGTGGGGAACTGGCCCAGGGCGGAGAACACCTGCCGGCCCGACCATTTGCGGCACATCCGCTGGCCCTCGATCGCCCCCGACTCGTCGGCCGGCAGCACCAGGCCGTCATTCTCGTAGGCCTTGTAGATGATCCCGCTTTCGTCGTTCTTCACGAAGTGGCACGGCAGCCCGAGGTGGTGCGTGGCCAGGTTGGTGAACCGGTGCGCGGCCATCTCGTAGGAGACCGAGAAGACGTCCCGCAGGTCCTCCACCGACAGGTCCCTGGCCTGCTTGGCATCGTTCAGGAAGCGGGCGGCGAACTGCTCGGGGACGAGCACCGCGGCGGCGAAGTAGTTCGCTTCCACCCGCTGGCGGAGGAAGTCGGCGAAGTCCCGCGGGATGCCGTGCCCGAGCACGAAGTGGCCGAGCGTCTGGAGCAGGATGGTCCGCGGCGAGTGCGCGCCCACCGCCTCCTGCTTGAGGTATATGCGCCGGTGCCGCAGGTCGGTGACGGACCGGACCGTCCGGGGCAGGTCCTGGGCGTAGTTCACGGTGAAGCCGTGGTAGCCGAGGATGGCCAGCAGGGTGCCCTGCGACAGTGCCCCGCCGTGGTAGCCGACCGCGGCCAGCGCGTCCGCTGCCAGCTCCTCGATGACAGCGAAGTAATTGCCGCGCTCACGCATGGCCGCACGCAGCCCGGCGTTGGCCGCCCGGGCTTCCTCCGGGGTGGCGGTCGGGCGGGTGCGCTGCCGGCGGAGCTCGGTGTACAGCGCGACCAGGTGCTCAAGCACGTCGCTGGGCACCCGGGCGCCGGCCTTGAGGTAGGGCAGGCCCAGGTCGAGGTAGACCGGATCGTGCTGCGCCTCCTCCAGCGTGATCTCCAGCTGGGCGCGGCGGCTCGGCGGCTGGTGGCGCAGCAGTTCTTCCGGGGTCACCGACAGGGCCCGGGCCAGTGACTCGATCAGCGACAGTTTCGGCTCGCGGCGGCCGTTCTCCAGCAGCGACAGGGCCGACGGCGCCCGGCCGACCCGCTCGCCCAGCTCGGCGAGGGTCAGCCCGCGCGCCCGCCGCAGGTGGCGCAGCCGCTGCCCGAACGTGGCCAGGTCCAGCGCGAAGCCCGGGGCCAGGCTGGCCGCGGGCGGACCGTCGGCGGCGGGTCCCCTGATGAGGTCTAGACCATCAGTCGTCAATGATCCGATTTCTTGTGTTAGAAAGTCCCTTACTAGTTCAGAGTAGATGAAATTTTGGCAATTTTCACTACCGTCGGCATGGCCCCAGCCTGCCCGCGTCGGGCAAGCTCGCAGGCATCACCCAGGGGACGGCAACGTTTGGGAGGACCCAGTGAGCGAGCGTCGCCTCGAGGGCAGGCCACCGGCCGCTAATGCACCGCAGCCCGGCAACGGGCACCGGGACACGGGCGCGATCGCCGGGGACGCGGCCCGGCTGCGCCAGGAATGGGCGGCCAGCCCGCGCTGGCGCTCGGTGCAGCGCAGCTACTCCGCCGAGGATGTCATCCTGCTCCGCGGGTCGGTCCAGGAAGAGCACACCCTGGCCCGGCTGGGCGCCGAGCGGCTGTGGCGGCTGCTGCACGAGCGGGACTATGTCCATTCGCTCGGGGCGGTGACCGGCAACCAGGCGGTGCAGCAGGTCCGGGCGGGCCTGCCGGCCATCTACCTGTCCGGCTGGCAGGTGGCGGCGGATGCCAACCTGGCCGGGGAGACCTACCCGGACCAGAGCCTGTACCCGGCCAACTCGGTGCCGCAGGTGGTCCGGCGCATCAACAACGCGCTGCTCCGTGCCGACCAGATCAGCTGGGCCGAATCCGGGGGCGGTGCCGGGACCCACTGGCTGGCCCCGATCGTCGCCGACGCCGAGGCCGGCTTCGGCGGCGTGCTCAACGCGTTTGAGCTGATGAAAGCCATGATCGCGGCCGGGGCGGCCGGGGTTCACTGGGAAGACCAGCTCGCCTCCGAGAAGAAGTGCGGCCACCTCGGCGGGAAGGTGCTCATCCCGACCGGGCAGCACATCAAGACGCTGAACGCCGCCCGGCTGGCGGCCGACGTGCTCGGCGTGCCGACGCTGGTGGTGGCCAGGACCGACGCGCGCGCAGCCACGCTGCTCACCAGCGACGTGGACGAGCGGGACCGGCGGTTCGTCACCGGCGAGCGGACAGCGGAGGGCTTCTTCGGGGTGCGCAACGGCATGGCGGCGGGCATCGCCCGCGGCCTGGCCTACGCGCCCTACTGCGACCTGCTGTGGATGGAAACCTCCACGCCCGACCTGGACGAGGCGCGGGAGTTCGCCGAGGCGATCAAGGCGGAGTTCCCCGACCAGATGCTGGCCTACAACTGCTCCCCGTCGTTCAACTGGCGCAAGCACCTGGACGACGGCACGATCGAGAAGTTCCAGCGCGAACTGGGCGAGATGGGCTACAAGTTCCAGTTCATTACCCTGGCCGGCTTCCACGCGCTCAATTACGCGATGTTCGACCTGGCCCGTGGCTATGCGGCCGAGGGTATGCCGGCGTACGTCCGGCTGCAGGACGCCGAGTTCGCCGCCGAGGCGGCTGGTTACACCGCCACCCGCCATCAGCGGGAGGTCGGGACCGGCTACTTCGACCAGGTCGCCTCGGCCATCTCGCCGAACTCGGCCACGGTCGCGCTGGCCGGCTCGACCGAGAGCGAGCAGTTCGCGGCGGCCCACTAAGCGGCGGCGGCCGCACCCCCAGCCGCGGCCGGGGTGCGGCGGCCGCCGGGTCAGGACAGCAGGCCGGTGGCGGCCGGCAGGGCGGAGTCCTCGCCGTCCTCGTCCCCGTCCTCGACGTGGCTGCCGTGCCAGCGGGACGGGATGAAGAGGGGGACGATCATGGCCGCCCCCAGCGCGGCGAGTGCCCCGCTGGCCAGCAGCGACCGGAACCCGTAGCCGAACGAGTGGGCCTGCAGCGGGACCCAGGTGAGGGCCCGGTGCATGCTGACCACAAGCAGCGCGGTCCACCCCAGCAGAACGAGCCCGGGCAGGCCGGTCGCCAGCGGTGAGATGGCCCTGACCGCGAGCAGGATGCCGAGGAACAGGCCGGTGCCGAGCAGCGCTGCCAGCGCGATCAGGCCGGTCGTGCTGGTCAGGCTCTGGCTGTGGATGACGATAACCGTGATGTGAGCGACGCCCCAGCCGGCCCCGAGGTACAGGGCGGCCGCGAGGACTATGGCCAGGATGATGCCAATCAGGTGACGCATTCTGTCATTGGACCCCTACTCCCGCTCCTGGCTGGGTATCCGACGCGAGCGACTCTACTGGAGCGGCCCGGCCCTCCCCCCGGTTTCCCGGCACTTCCGGCGCAGCGCGCGCCAGCTAGGCCCCGGCCCGCCGGGCCCGGCGCACGGCGACCCGGACGCGGTTGACCGGGGCCAGCAGGCGATACGCGAGGTAGGCGTCGCGCTCGATGACCGCCATCTTCAGGCCCCGGGCGCCGTGCGGGTACTGGTAGCCAGCGGGCCGGTAGCGCCGGAAATCGCTGGCCATCCGGTGGAAGAACGCCCGCCGCGCGCGCCGCGGCACCAGCCCGCTGGCCAGCACCGTGCTGTAGTGCTCGATCGCCCGCCCGAACAGCGCCGCCCTGACCGCGGGGGTGGCGGCGGGCCCGGGGCGGCCGTCGAGCCGCGCGAACACCTGCGCATAGGCGGAAAAGATGGCGAAATGCCCCAGGCCGGGCGTGGCCAGGAACGAGCGGGCGCGGCGGCGGTACAGATAACAGACCCGGTCGAGCAGCGCGATCCGCTCCGCCGCGAGCAGCGCCACGCACGAGACAGGTACGTCCTCGTGGATCCCGGGCGGGAAGCAGGCACCGAGGCCGAGCAGGAACTGCCGCCGGAAGACCTTGCTCCAAGCGGTCATGGTGCGGTCGATCAGCGCGGGCCGCTCGGCCAGCGTGAGGGTCCTGCCGCTGCCGGGAGCGGCCAGCAGCCCGTGGCCGGGGCTGGGGCCGTCCCGGCCCGGGCGATGCCAGATCAGGTAGTCAACGAGCAGTACGTCCGGGCGGTCGCCGGCCAGCCTGGCCGCGACCGCGGCCAGGGCGCCGTCGGCCAGCAGGTCGTCGGGGTCCACGAACCAGACGTAGCTGCCACCCGCGGCGGCCAGCCCGCGCATCCTGGCCGGCCCGGGGCCGAGGCGGCCGGCCAGGTGGATGACCCGCAGCCGCTGATCCCTGGCCGCCCGGGCGTCGAGGATCCGGCCGCAGCCGTCCGGGGAGGCGTCATCGACCGCGATCACCTCCAGGCTGGCCGCCGGATCGGCCAGCACCGAGTCCAGGCAGGCGGGCAGGAACTCCGCCACCCCCCGGACCGGCAGCACGATGCTGATCAGCGGAGCCGTCAGGCTGGTCACCGATTGTCCCCCGGTCATGACTCACCGATGATAGACGCGTCATCCGCCGAACAGCCCCAGGCAACGGTGCCGTCATCTGGACCGCGTAGGCTCGGCGCGTGCATATCGACACCATTTTCCGGGGGATCGGGGCGTTCGCGGTCAGGTTCCGGTGGCTGGTGCTGGCCGTCTGGGTGGCCGGAGCCATCGCTGCCGCGTCGCTGCTGCCGTCGCTGAACAGCGTCACCCAGAACAACAACAGCAAGTTCCTGCCGGCCAGCGCGCCCAGCGAGCATGCCGCCCAGCTGGCCGCCCCGTTCGGTACCGCCGCCCTGGTGCCGATCCCGGTCGTGGCGGCGCGCCCGGCGGGACCGCTGACCACGGCCGACTCCGCGGCCCTCACCGCGCTCCAGCACGACCTGCACGCGGTCCCCGGGGTCGCCAGGGTGCTGGACGCCGGCCGGTCAGCGGACGGGCACGCCGAGCAGCTGGTGGTGCTCGCGCAGCAGGGTGGCCAGAACCAGAACTACGCCACCGACCTGATCGACGGCCTGCGCGCGAAGATCACCGCCGCCGGGCTGCCGGCCGGGCTGCAGGCGCACGTGGCCGGCGACATCGCCGCCCAGGTCGACCAGCAGAAGGCGTCCGGCAGCACCGGCAACAAGGTCCAGTACCTGTCGCTGCTGTTCATCATCGTGCTGCTGGTACTGATCTTCCGGTCGCTCACGCTTGCGCTGGTGACGGTCGTGCCGCCGCTGCTCTCGGTCACCATCGCCGGGCCGCTGGTGGCCGAGGCGGCCGAGCACGGCCTGCAGGTGTCCCCCATCGCCCAGCTGCTGCTGATCGTGCTGGTGCTGGGCGCGGGTACCGACTACGGCCTGTTCCTGGTGTTCCGGGTGCGCGAGGAACTGCGCAGCCGGCACCACGGGGTCGCTGGGGAGAACTACCCGGGCACCACCGGCCTGGGCCGCAGTCTGCTCGCCGACCTGATCCACCCACGGGCCGCCGCCAGGGAAGCGATAGTCAGCTCGGTCACCCGGGTCGGTGAGTCGATCACCTTCTCGGCCGCGACGGTCATCGCGGCGGTCCTCACCCTGCTGCTCGCCACCTTCTCCTTCTACTCCAACCTCGGCGTCCCGTTCGCGATCGCGATCGGGGTCATCCTGATCGCGGCGCTCACGCTGCTGCCGGCGCTGCTGTCACTCCGGCTGTCCCTGCTCGCGCAGAAGCGGTCGCTCTTCCGGGCCATCTTCCGGCGGCCCAAGCTGCTGCCGTGGGACATCCAGGGGAAGGGCAAGACCGGCACCTGGGGCCGGATAGCCGGGCGGATCGTCCGGCACCCGGTGCCCACCCTGATGTCGGGCGTCGTCCTGTTCGGCGGGCTGGCCTTCGCGGTGTTCGGTTACACGGCGGCCGGGTTCGGCGGGAATACCGCGCCCCCGGCCGGCAGCGACTCGGCGGCCGGGCAGGCGCTGCTGAGCAGGTATTTCCCGCAGTCGTCCGCGAATCCGACCAACCTCATCTTCCGGTTCGGCACCCCGGTCTGGGACAACCCGGCCCCGCTCGCCAACGCCACCCGGCAGCTGTCGGCCAGCCCGCTGTTCAGCCAGGTGACCGGGCCGCTCAACCCGGGCGGCGCGAGGCTGACCCCGGCCGAGTACAGTGCGCTGCACGCCCGGCTTGGACCGGCCGGGCTGCTGCCGGCCGTCCCGCCGGCCGGGACCCTGGTGCCCCTCCCGGTGTACGAGATCTACCGCGCCACGGGGAACCTGGTCAGCCCGGACGGCCGGACCGTGCAGTTCCTCACCGGCCTCCGGGCTGGCGACCCGGGCAGCACGGCCGCGATGAACGTGGTGCCCTCGGTGCGGGCCACCACCAGCCAGGTGGCCACGTCGATCGGGGCGTCCGATTCCGCCGTCGGCGGCGAGGCTCCGGCCCTGTATGACATCAGCAGCATCTCCAACAGCGACCTGAAGCGCATCATCCCGATCGCGATCATCGCTATCGGGATTCTGCTCGCTGTCGTGCTGCGCAGCCTGGTGGCACCGCTGTACCTGATCGCCTCGGTCGGGATCTCCTACCTGGCGGCGCTGGGCCTGTCCGTGCTGATCTTCATCAAGATCGGCAACAGCGGCGGGCTGGTGTTCTTCATGCCGTTCCTGATGTTCATCTTCCTGCTCGCGCTCGGCGAGGATTACAACATCCTGATGATGACGCGCATCCGGGAAGAGGCAAACCGCTTCCGGCTGCGGGAGGCGGTGACGCGGGCGCTGGCCGCGACCGGGACCACGATCACCTCGGCCGGCCTGGTGCTGGCCGGCACCTTCATCGTGCTGACAGTCGTGGCCGGCGGCGGCTCCGGCGGCAGCCAGATCCGCGACATCGGGCTGGGCCTGGCGCTCGGGATACTGATGGACACCTTCCTGGTCCGGACCCTGCTGGTGCCGTCCACCGTGGTGCTGCTCGGCCGGTGGAACTGGTGGCCGTCCCGGATGAGCCGGAAGACCGCCGAACTGCCCGCCGGCCACAGCCCGGACGGCCAGGCAGGCGGCCAGGACACCAGTCCGGCCAGTGGCGATCAGGCGCCGCTCGGCCGGCGCCGGGGCTGACCGGATCCCGGGGACGCCGCTGGCCGGCCCGTCAGCGGCCGGCCAGCGGGAATCTCCAAGATCGGGCTGCCGGGCCCGGGCCGGGCCCACTACTGTTCGGTGATCTGCGGGACATGCCGCGCGCGGTGCTGGCCAGGACCCACATAGACCCGTCACACTCGCTTGAGGGAAAGTCCGAGCTATGCCCTCGCGCGGCATCACGCACGCCGGCCTCGCCGGCGGCGCAGAAGGGACGCCGATGCAGGAACTGCGCCTGGTCGCGGTGAGTGAGGACGGCACCTATGCCGTCCTGACCGCACCGGGGCGCAGTGGCCGCTTTTCGCTGCCGATCGACGACAGGCTGCGGATCGTGGCGCGTGGGCAGTTCTCCCGGCTCGCTCAGTACGAGATCGAAGTGGAGAGTCCCTTGCGACCCAAGGAGATCCAGGACCGGATCCGCGCCGGAGAGACGGCGGAGGAGATCGCTGATGCGGCGGGCGTGCCGATCGAGCGGGTCCGCCGCTTCGAGGGGCCGGTGCTGGCGGAGCGCGCCTACCGGGCCCAGGAGGCGCAGGGGGCCAGCATCCGCCAGCCCGGGGACTCCGGGCCTGGGCGCCGGCTCGGCGACATGGTCACCGAGCGCCTCATCAGTCTCGGCGCGGATGCCGAGGAAGCCGAATGGGACTCGCGCAAACGGCCCGATGGCAACTGGCTGGTGTCGCTGATGTTCACCGCCGGCGGCCACCCCCGGCTCGGCGAATGGATCTACGACCCCCGGAGCAGGCACGTCAGCCCGGCTGACGACACCGCCGCCGGCCTGTGCCTGCCCGATGGCGGCCTGCCGCCAGCACCCGCCCGCACGCCGGGCGCCGCCACGGTCACGCCCATCGGGAGCCGGCTGAACCAGCTGGCCGCCGAGCACGAGGGACGTCCCCAGCCCGGGCCGGTGCATGTGCCCGCCCCCGGCCGGGTGGCGGTGGAGAAGGAGAGCGCCCCGGCCGTCGCCGTCCAGCAGGCCCCGCCGCGGGAGCGCCCGGCCAGGAAGGCGGCGGGCGGCCGCTCCCGGCGGGCGTCGGTGCCGTCCTGGGACGAAATCATGTTTGGCACCTCCCGGCAGCCGGACTAGTTCTCATCCCGGGCCGGGCGATGCCCGCCGATGGGTGTGGCCGCCTGCAGGCCGTACCATCGGCGCTGACACTACGGTCCGGCGGGAGAGGTGCAGGTGAGCCGGTTCAGGCAGGCAGGCGGTCACTGGCCAGCGTGGGCCGGCCGGGCGCTCGCCGTCGGTGGCCTCCTCGGCCTGCTCAGTGGCTGCGGCCTGGTCGGCGGGCCGAAGACGGTACCCGCGGGCGTGCCCAACCAGATGACCGTGACCAGTCCCGATGTCAGCTCGGGTGTCATGGGCTCGGCCTACATCTGTCACGGGGCCGGGAAGCCCCCCGGGCTCCATTGGTCCGGCGCACCGGCCGGCACAAAATCGCTCGCCGTGGTCATGGATGATGCGGCCGCGCCTATCACTCCGTACATCTACTGGATCGTTTTTGATATTGGCCCGCAGATCACGGATATTCAGGCCGGGCAGATTCCGGCGGGTGTCCGCCAGGCCCGTAATAGTAAAGGCACCATTGGCTATGATCCGCCTTGCCCCGTGGGCCAAAGTCACTCCTACCGCTTCACCGTTTACGCACTTGGATCGGTACTGCAGCTGAATAACGGGGCCAGCCTGAAATCGGCATGGTCGGCGATTGCCAATGCGGCTATCGCACGTGGCAGGCTCCCCGCTAATGCCACTCCGTAATCATATAGTCGCACTGCGTAAACGACACGGAAATTAAAAGTTCGTTAAATGCATGACAGCGGCCAGAGGTGTCCGCCAGAATCGCTGACCAGGAGTTCGGCCTTGGACTGATCCAAGGTGCTAGCGACACAGGGGAGGTCCGCGTCGATGGCCGCGTGTACCTCGCTAGCGCCGCCCACTTGGCCACGGCTCGTTGGGTGGTGTAATGAAGCTGCTGCTGGTGGTTGGCCTCGCAGCCGTTGTCATCGTGATTCTCATCGCCGTCTTCCTGAGCGTCCGGCTCGGGCGTGGTGAGGATCATGAGGAGCCGGTGAGGCCCAGCGCCCGCGACCGTGGCCGCCGGGACGACGAGGACCCGCGCTGGCGGGACTCCGACGCACGCGACTCCCGTCAGCCTGCCGCACCCGCCCGCACGGGCGGCAGCGGGCGGCGCAGCAGGGACGAGGCTGACGGCCCAAGCTACCGCGATGACCGCAGGCCCGCCCGTGACCAGGCCCGGGACCGGGACTACGACTACGTGGATCAGCGGGATACCGGGCCGTCGGAGCATCCGAGCAGCCCCCGGCGGCCAGTCGCGGCCGGGGCCAGGCGGCCTGGCGCTGGCCGCGACCAGCGCGCCAGCAGCCGCCGTGACCAGCGTGGTACCGGGCCGATGGACTACGGCACCGGGCCGTCGGCCCGTGCGGATTACCACTCCGGCCCGCAGCGCGCCTACGCCGGCGACGACTTCGCCTCCGGCGAATACCCGGCGGCCGACTATCCCTCCGTGGAGTTCGCATCCGCCCCGCTGCCCGCCGCCGACTTTCCCTCCGGTGAATACCCGGCCGCCGACTATCCCTCGATGGAATTCCCGTCCGGCCCGCTGGCCGCCGCGGATTACCCGTCCGGCGAATACCCGGCCGCGGCCAGCACCCAGGCCGGCGGCCGGAGCCGGTCAAAGTCCGGATCGGGCAAAAACGGCACCGGCCGGGAGCAGGCGGACTCCCGGCGCAAGTCCGGCAAGGCCCAGGATGCGCCCAAGGGAAGGTCGCGGGGCAAGCGCGGTGACGATGATGACTGGCCCAGCATGGAGTGGGACAAGCTGACCGACGAGCAGTACTGGGCGGAGCTTTCTGCTGACAAGCCGCTGGCCACGACCGCGCGCACCGCGCAGCCGGCCAGCGAGCCCAAGCCGGCCGTAACCGGTAACGGCAGGTCCCGGTCCGCGAACGGCAAGGCGAAGGCCGCAGCCGCTCTTTCCGCGCCCGCGGCCGAGCCCACCCGCGATCGGCCCAGCCGGAAGGCACCCAGCCCGCAGCGTGAGCCGGTCACCGAGCGCCTCCCGGTCCGGGCCCGGCCGCAGCCACCCGCTCCCGCCCGGGCGGCGAACGGGGGCCCGGCTATCGGCCGGGCCGAAGTCGCCATCCCCCGGCCGGCCGAGGAGCCAAGCATCGCCATGCTCAGCAGCCTGGCCAGCAGCCCACCGGCCCGTCCGCACGGCGCGCTGGACGAGGACCCGCTGACCAGCCCGTCGTTCGCCCGGCCAGCGCTCGACAGCCGGTCCTACGGCCGGATGGATGCGCCAGCGGGCTCCGGCAGTTACCCGCAGCCCGCCGCTCCGCCACCCAGCGGCGGCTATGACACGCCCGGTTACGGCACCCCCAGCTACCACCAGGACAGCTACCCGCCGGGCGCGGACTACGCCAGCCCGGCCTACCCGGCCAGCGACTACGGCAGTGGCCCGCACCGCGCCCTGCCCGCAGGCCCGGCCACCGCCAACGGGCAGGGCGAGACGTACCAGATTCCCGAGCCGGCCAGCCCGGGTTATGCCTACCCGCCCGCGCTCCCGCAGCAGGCCACCCCGGCCACCTGGCACCAGCCCCCGGACGAGCCCGAACCAGCGCAGGGGAATCCCTACGGGAGCTACGTGGACCCGGCGCCCGCCGGTTACCACTCCGGCCCGATGGCCTACCCGGACTCCCACCCCAGCGGCGGTCACTCCTACCTGCCAGAGATGGCGGGCAGCTACCCGGGGCCAGGCTTCGGCCCGGCACCCGCCCCCTACCAGCCGGCGGCAGCGGCGGCCATGCACCCGGGCGAGGCGGGTCACTACCCGGCGGCCAGCCTCTACCCGCAGGCCGGTTACCCCGGTGACAACGGCTATGGCTACGAACAGCAGGCCCCGTACCCCGACCCGCAGGAAGCCGCGAGCTACCCGGCGGCCTACTCCAACGGCTACCCCGCCGACCCGTACGAGAACAACGGATACGGATACCCGGCCGCACAGGGTTGACAGACCGGTACGCCGCGGGCGGACAATGTGCCGATCGCGACACAGGAGCAGGGGAAGAGTTGGAACGCCCTCGGGACCACGCACGCAGTTACCATCTGCACCGGCTGGCGACCGCCCTTGACACCCGGGGGCTGCAGTCGACCGTGCAAACCACCTACCCGGCGGCGCTGCATATCTTCACACCAGGTGCGGCCATGCTCTCCGAGAGCATCGACTGCATTCCGGGCACCGATGACCGTGGCCGCCTGCACTGGTACTACCGCTGGTCCTGGGGTGAGCTGCTGCACGACGCCGACGACCCGTCCGCCGCGGCCGCGAAGATCGCCGAGGTGCTGTCGGCCCGCTGACCGGCTCCTGCTACCTGCGGGCGGGTGAAAGCTGCTCCAGCGCACGCGAGGCATAGGCGAAAACGTGCGGCATGAGCGGGAACCGTTGCAGGTCGTCCTGGCTGAACCAGTGATAGGCGCGGGCGGCCCGGTAGTCGAGTGAAACCTCGCCGTTCACCACGTGGCAGAAGTAGACGAAGTCCAGGTACTCCGCCGACGGGCTGATCCGGATTTCCTGGATCGAGACCGGCATCGGCAGCGGGGACACAGCCTCGTCCCTGACCTCCATCCCACCGCCGCTGGCCACGGCGACCGACAGCCCGGTCTCCTCCAGCACCTCCCGGATGAGCGCCTCGTGCGGGTACTCCCCCGAGGCCAGCTCGATCCGGCCGCCGGTCGGAACCCAGCGGGACAGGCCACCGTGCCAGAGCAGCAGCACGCGGCCGTCGCGTACCGCGTACCCGCCCGCCACATAGGTGGCGTCCCGCAGGTATTTCATCGGTCATCACCGCCCGGCGCCCCGGCCGCCGTGGCCGGCTCGAGCCCGCACATCGCGACGACGATATCGACCGTCTCGTCCACCGACATCTTGTCGGTGCGGATCACCACGGCGTCCGCCGCGACCCGCATGGGCGAGGTCTCCCGCTCCCGGTCCATCCGGTCCCGCTCCGCAAGCTGCAGTTCCACCTCGGTCTGGCTGCGGAGCTCGTCGGCGCTCTGCCCCCACAGCTTGCGCGCCGCCCGTTCCTGCAGGCTCACGTCGAGGTACAGCTTGAGCTCGGCGTCCGGCGCCACCACGGTGCCGATGTCCCGCCCGGCCAGGATGGTAGGCCCCTCCGACAGCACCCGCCGCTGGATCTGCCTGACCGCTTCCCGTACCCGCTCGAACCGGGCCACCCGGGGAACGGTCCTGGTGATGTCGTCACTGTGCAGCCGCATCTCCGACAGCGGCCGCGCGCGGACCCGGACCACCCCGCCACCGCCCGCCCTGGCGACTTCCACTTCCTTCAGGACGCGTGCCGCGACCACGAGCACCCCGTCCAGGTCATCGGGGTCGGTCCCGTCGTCCAGGACTCCGCGGGCGACAAGCCGGTAGATGAGCCCGGTATCGACCATCGCATAGTGCAGCCGCGTCGCCATGGCCTGGCCGATGGTGCTCTTGCCGCTGCCGGCTGGCCCGTCGATGGCGATCGTCTCTGGTCGCACCATCTCTCCTTCTGCTGGCCGGGCTGGCGGGCGGCGCTACCGCGTCTGCGCAAGTGTAGACCGCCGCCCGCGGCCGCCGGCCCTGTCCCGGCCAGGGCCGGAGGCTCGTCAGCCCAGGCCGAACAGCCGCCGCGGGTTGTCCACGGCGACCTGCTGGATCTCCGCCTCGGTCAGGGTCTCGGCCAGGCTGGCGACCGGGCTGGCCAGTGCCATGTCGAAGGGCAGGTCGGTGCCCAGCACCACGTGATCCAGCCCGGCCCTGGTCACCAGGTAGCGCAGGGCCTGCGCGTCGTGGGTGATGGTGTCGAAGTAGAGCCGGTCGAAGAAGTCCCAGGCGTTCACCGGCGCGTCCGCGAGCTCGGGCCGGACACGGCGGGCGTGCACCAGCCGGCCAGTCTGGTACGGCAGGAAACCGCCGCCGTGCATCAGCACCAGCCGGACCCGGGGATGGCTGGCCAGCACCCCCGCGCAGATGAGCCGTTCCACCGTGATGGTGGTCTCCAGCGGGTTGCCGATCGCGTTCTGCAGGTACCACGGGTCGAGGGCGGGATGGCGGCCGTTGAACGCCGGGTGGATGAGCACCGGCCGCGCCAGCGCGTCGGCCTGCTGCCAGAACACGGTGAACTCCGGCTCGTCTAGCCGGCGGCCGGCGATGGAGGTGCCGATCGCCGCTCCCACCGCGCCCGCCGCCACCGCCTCGGCGAACATCTCCGCGGCGTGCTGCGGGGCCTGCATCGGCAGGTTGGCCAGCCAGTGCAGGCGGTCCGGCGCCTCGGCACAGAAATCGGCCATGCCCTCGTTGCTGGCCTGGCAGAGTGCCGTGGCGGGCCCGGTGGCCAGGTCGTAGCCGAACAGGACCGGCGCGGGCGAGACCACCGCCCCCCACAGCCCGCGGCTGCCCAGGTCGGCGAGCTTCTCCTGCGGGCGGTGGAAGGCCGGCAGCAGCGGGAACGGCACGTGGTTGGGGCTGCGGAACTCGCCGCCGGTGGCGGACAGGCCCAGCGTGCTGTCCTGCCCGGCCAGCCGGAGCACCGCCGCCGGGATGACGTGGTTGTGGACGTCGATGAACAACCCCAGCCTCCTGGCCGTCGCGGTGATCGGTAGTCATGCTAATTCCCGGTGTTTAATCTTGCTCATGACTGATTCCCGGCGAGCCGATGGGCGGGGGACGATGGCGACGGATCCAGCCACGGTAGGGGTCATCGGGCTCGGCAATATGGGGCTGCCCATGGCCGGTCACCTGCTGGCGGCGGGCTATCGCGTCCAGGGCTGCGATCTGCGCCCCGAGCCGGCCGCCGCCCTGGCCGGGCTGGGCGGGGTGCCAGCACCGGATCCGGCTTCGGCCGCCACCGGCGCCGGGGTGGTGATTACCTCGCTGCCGTCGGCGGCGGCGCTGACCGAGGTGGTGAGCGGGGGCCGCGGGCTGGCGGTCGCCGCCACCGGCGGCATGACCGTGATCGAGACCAGCACCCTGCCGGTGACGGTCAAGGAGGAGGCGGCGCAGATCCTCGGCCGGGCCGGGGCGGTGATGCTGGACTGCCCGGTCAGCGGCACCGCCAGCCAGCTGCAGTCCCGCGACATCGCGGTCTACGCCAGCGGCGACCCGGCGGCGATCGAGCGCTGCCGCGACGTGCTGGCCGCCTTCTCGCGGGTGCAGCACGTCGTGGGTGCGTTCGGCAACGGGATGCGGATGAAGCTGGTCGCCAACCACCTGGTCGCCGTGCATAACACCGCGGCGGCGGAGGCGCTGCTGCTGGCCACGCGGGCCGGGCTGGACCCGGCGCTGGCGCTGCGGGCGCTGTCCGACGGGGCCGGGAACTCGCGGATGCTGGAGGTCCGCGGCCCGATGATGCTGGGCGGCGACTTCGCCGCCGCCAACATCGCGCTGGCGGTCTTCCAGAAGGACATCGACCTCATCGGTGAGCTGGCCCGGGCGGTCCGCTGCCCGCTGCCGCTGTTCACCGCGGCCGCGCAGCTGCACCTGGCCGCGCTCGGCCAGGGCCGGGCCGCCGAGGACCCGGCGTGCGTCTACGCCGTCCTCGCGGGCATGTCACAGCCCTGACGTCGGTGGCACCGGGACCGTGCGGCGGTCGCGGAGCGACTCGGAGATGGCGTCGGTCAGTTCCACGCTGCGCAGCCCGTCCAGCCCGGACGGGCTCGGCTCACGGCCCGCGGTGATGGCCTCCTCGAACGCCGTCACCACCCCCTGGTAGGCGTGGTAGCTGGCGGTATCCAGGGTGGTCTCCCCGTCCGCGGTGAGGATGGCCAGCTGGCCCGTCATGTTCATGCGGGTACAGGACCGGCCGGTCACCCGGCCCCTGGTGCCGTAGACGGTGATGTCGGCCTGCGGGTAGGCGGCCGACTGGTTCACGTTGACCTGCGCCAGCGCACCGGTGGTGTAGCGGAGCAGCACCAGCGCCAGCGTCTCCGGCGCCAGGCCCTCCTCGTGCCCGGTCAGCGCGGTCACCTCGGTCACCTCGGCCCCGAGCAGGAACCGGATCAGGTCGAAGGCGTGCACGCCGATGTTGTTGATGACGCCCAGGCCGGCCAGCGCCGGGTCGGTCCGCCAGCCTTTCAGCAGCGTCCGGCCCGAGCTCATCTCCACCTGCACCACCCGGATCTCCCCCAGCGAGCCGCCCTGGATCACCTCACGGAAGCGGCCGAAATGGTCGTGAAAGCGGGTCTGGAAGGTGATCCCGAGCCGCACCCCGGCGCTCTCGCAGGCCGACACGGCCCGGCGCGCGTCCGCGGCGCCGAGCGCGAGCGGCTTGTCGCACAGCACGTGCTTGCCGGCCGCGGCGGCGGCTGCCACCTGGTCGGCATGCAGCGCGTTGGGGGTGGCGATGTAGACCGCGTCCAGTTCCGGGTCGGCCAGCAGGTCGCCGTAGCTGACCAGCGCCCGCGCGGCGGCATGGCGCCGGGCGAACGCGTCGGCCCGCCCCTGGTCGCGGCTGACCACCCCGCGCAGCACGCCACGGCGGCTGGCGGTGATCGCCGGGGCGATCTCGGTGTCGGCGATCCGGCCCAGGCCGATGATGCCCCACCGGATGCTGCTGGCTTCGGTCACTGCGAACTCCTCACCCTTGCCCGGTCCCGTCCGCGCTGGGCAGCAGCGCGACCTCGCCGGTCGAGCCGTCGATCGCGGCCAGCCAGGCCCCGTCGCCGCCGGCGGCCGGGCCGGTGATGAGTTCCGGATGGCAGCCGACCACCATCGGCACCCCGAGGCTGCGGGCCACCCCGGCCAGATGCGAACCGGCCGCCCCGGACCGGGCGATGATGCCGCGGGCCGAGAACAGCAGCGGGGCCAGGGCCGGGACCGGACGGTCGACCAGCAGGATGGCATCGCCGCAGTCACCGGCGGGCCGCTCGTGCGGGCGGCAGGGCAGCAGCCGGCCGGCCGCGGTGCCGGGCGCGGCGGGCCGGGCGGGCACCCGCTCACCCCGGCCCAGCACCGTGGCGGCCAGCACCGGCATCCACTCCCGGGCGCGGAGCAGCCCGGCCGGGGTGACCGCCGCGAGCAGATCCGCGGCCAGCTCATCCGCCCGCTGGCCCGCGTGGCCCGCGGCACCGTCCGCAGGCGGCGTCACCACCGCTGGCGGCCCCGACGGCAGCGACTGGAGCAGCCAGATCCGGCCGCCGGCCGCGGCCCATTCGATCATGCCGTCGCCGAGCAGCTGCCGCACCTGCCGGGCCAGGGTGGCCACCTCCCCCGCGAGCCCGCGGCCGATCAGGCTGGTGAGCTGGTCACCGGGCAGGCTCTCGGCCCAGCCGGCCAGCAGGGCACGGGGATGCCCGGGCACGCCCTCGACGGTCACCTCCCCGCCCGCCGCCACCCGGGCGACTCCGCCCGCGTCCGGGCTGATCTCCGGCTGCAGCAGGACGGCCATCTCCAGCGCGTCCGCTGGCAGCCCGCACGCGGCCAGCCGGGCCAGCGGATCCACCGCGAACGCCGATGCCCAGCAGCTGGCCACCGCCGGCGGGGCGTCATCCGGGCCGACCTCGGCCACCGAGCGGAACGCGCCGGCCCAGCGGGTGTCGGCCTCCAGCGGGCTGGACGAGCGGGCGATGACCCGGCCGCCGAGCGCGGCCACCGCGGTGCGCAGTTCGGCGGCGAGCTGGCCGTCGGGCCGGTGCCCGAGCACCGCCCGCCGGGCGGCAGCGGGCCGTCCCGCCGTGACGGCGGCGGCCCCGGCCGCCATGGCCGACCGCCCGGCCGCGACCGGCACCACCCAGCCCGGCAGCACCGGCAGCCCCGCGGCCAGGGCCTGGGCCAGCCGGGCCGCCTTGGCCCCGGTCTGCCGGGCGGCGTCACCGGCGAGGGTGGCCCCTTCCGCCAGCTTGACCAGCCGCGGCCCGCCTGCCTCCGCGCTCACCCCGCGACGATGATCTCGTGCGACGCGTACGACGACAGCAGTTCGTGCCCGTCCTCGGTGACCAGCAGCATCTCCTCCAGCCGGACGCCGAACTCGTGCACTTTCCCGTGCTGGGTCTCCAGCGCGAACACCATGCCCGGCCTGATCTCCTCGGGGTAGTCCAGCGACCAGATCCGGGAGATGACCGGCCGGTCGTACTGGGCCAGGCCGAGGCCGTGGCCCCACAGGTTGGCGGCGGCCTGGTCCTCTTCCTCGTACCCCCACGCCTCCCTGGCCGACGGCCACTTGGAGGCGATGTCGCGGGTGGTCACGCCCGGCCTGACCACCTCGATCGCGTCCCACAGCCACTTGTGCGCGATGTCGTAGTACTGCTTCATCTCATCGGTCGGCGTGCCGCCCACGCAGTAGGTGCGGTACACGCACGACTTGAACCCGTTCCAGGTGAGCGCGGCCAGGTCGATGATGACCAGCTCACCGGGCCGGATGATGCGGTCGGAGAAGTTGCGCCAGTTCGGCCAGGCGTTCGGGCCTGAGGACACGATGATGTCCTCCACGTCCTCCATGCCGGGGATGCTGTAGAGGTACTCGAAGCCGAACGCGGCCACCTCGTTCTCGGTCAGCCCGGGCCGCAGGTACTGGGTGAACTCGTAGTGCAGGGTGTCGCAGATGGCGCCGACGATGCGGGCCGCCTTCTGCTCGTCGGGACTCTTGATGGAGCGTGCCTCCATCATCGGGGTCATCCCGTCCACCCAGGTCACGCCGGCCCGCTGGAACGCCGCGATCATGTTGATGTCGATGAAGTCGACCCCGAGCGGCCTGTCAAGCACCCCGGCGTCCTCCAGGTCGTGCACGAGCGCGGTGGTGAACTTGGCGACCTGGTTCTGCGCGGCCGGCCCCGCCGCGCCCTTGATCCAGGTGTAGGAATGGCGGATGTTCTCCGGCGGGATCCACGGGTTGTGCACCTTCAGGTGGATGCCGATGTCGCCCTGCTCGTAGACGATCGGCTCCTTGCCCTCGCACAGCACCACGTAACGCAGGCCCGGCTTGAGCCGGTTCCAGCCCGGCGTGTAGGTCGAGGACACGTAACGCATGTTCTCGTCGTAGAACAGCAGCAGCGCGCCCAGGCCATGCCGGGCCATCGCCTCCCGCGCCCGCTGCAGCCGCCAGGCCCGGACCGCGGCCCAGTTGATGCCTTCCTTCCAGTCCGTGCTGAGGCCGGCAAAGGCTTCCTTCATCGTGCTGCCGTTCCTTCCTGCGCGGTGAACGCCCGCGCGGTCAGGGCCGTACCGGGTAGTCCGGCTGGCCGCCGGTGAGCACCTTGACGATCTGCGTCGCCGCCTTGCGCTGCGACTCGGCGATGGATTCCTCGGAGTAATACGCCATGTGCGGGGTGACCAGCAGCCCCGGCAGGCCGGCCGGCAGCCAGCCGGGCGGCGGTGGCTCGGTGTCGAGCACATCCAGCGCCGCCGCCCGGATCTGCCCGGCCCGCAGCGCGCTGATCACCGCGCCGGTGTCCACCAGGCCGCCCCGGGCGGTGTTGACCAGGACCGCGGACGGCTTCATGAGGGCCAGTTCGGCCGCGCCGATCAGGCCGGCCGTCTGCGGGGTCAGCGGAGTGTGCACCGACACCACGTCGCTGCTGCGCAGCAGGTCCGGCAGGCGCAGCAGTTCCGGGAGGCCGGGGCCGGGCGGGACGAACGGGTCGTGCGCCACCACCTCGAAGCCGAGCCCGGTGAGGTGGCCGGCCAGCCGCCGGGCGATCCGGCCGTATCCGATCAGGCCCGCACGCTGGGTGGACAGCCGACGGATCGGCCGCAGGCCGGTCAGGCCCCAGCCGCCCGCCGCGACCAGGCCCGCCGCCTCGGGCAGCCGCCGGGCCAGGGCCAGCACCAGGCCGAGCGCGTGCGCGGCGACCTCTTCCACGCTGTAGTCGGGCACGTTGGTGACGATCACCCCGCGCCGGGCCGCGGCGGCCAGGTCCACGTTGTCCACGCCGATCCCGTACCGGGCGACGATCTTGCACGCGGGCAGCGCGGCCAGCAGCTCGTCGGTGATCGGCAGGTAGGTGTTCAGCAGCGCGTCGGCGTCACCGCCGAGCCGGGCCACACCCGCCGGGGTGCCGTCGGCCACCTCGATCCGGGCGCCGATCGCGGCCAGCAGCCCGGTCTCGGTGGCGATGCTGGGGAACACCTGATCGGTGACGACCACCTTGAAGCCGGCGTCCATGCTGGCGCCCGTCAGGCGGCCGGGATGACCGGCAGCAGCAGGAACGACTCCCGCCCGGGGCTGTGCCACAGCGTCTGGCGGCTCGTGGCCAGCTCCGGTGGGCGGTCGACAGGGTCGTTATGAAGAAAAGGCCCGCAGCCGGTCATTTCGTTCTTGAACGATCCCAGCCGGGGCGCGTCCGGGTAGTGGACCTCGTAGTCGCGGCCGCGCACAGTCAGCGCCAGCCGGTAGCCGGCCGGCAGGACCACGCTGGTCGGCCAGATCTCGACGTCGGCCTGGTACACCTCGCCCGGGGTGACCGGCTGGACCTCGTCGTGGCTGTGGTAGGGCCGGTAGGGCCGGGTCAGCACCGGGTCCAGCTTCCGGTGCGACAGCCGCAGCCAGCCCTGGGCGAGAGGGGTGTGCGGGTCGATGGCGCCGGGGAAGGTGACCTCCTGGCCGTCCGGGGCGAAGGCGCGCAGCACGCAGAACAGGTCGGCATCGGTGACCGAGGAGGACACGAACAGCCGGGCCGCCACCGGCCCGGTGATCTCGGTCTCGGCCGCCACCGGGGCGGCGGTGAAGGTGATCCCCTCCCCGTCGGCCTGGTAGCTCACCTGCTCGGTGCCGCGGCCCGGCTCGGCGGACAGCCCGCCCGGGCCCGGCCGCAGGTAGAGCCGCTGCCAGTCGGTCCGGGCCAGCGGCCACTCCTGCTCGGCCCGCGGAAGGAAGCCATCCAGCGTGCGGACCTGAAGCTGCACCGGCGGCTGGTCCCGCCAGCCGCTGCCGTCGCCGTGCAGGAAGCAGGCGAAGAACCGTTTCTGCAGGTCCACCCCGTAGTCGGTGTAGAAGTGGGTCCAGTGCTCCAGGCCGTGCACCTCCAGCCATTTCTGGGCCGTGGCGGCCTGGGTGAAGCCCCCGAAGTTGCCACGGGTGTGCAGGCCCTGGCCGCCCCAGTTGGCGGCGGTCAGCAGCGGGACGGTGATCTGGGCCCAGTCCGCCGACCGGGCCCGGTGGAACTCGTCGTCCAGCGGATGGGCGCGGATGACCTCGCCGAGCGGCACCCGGGCGGCCGCCAGCTCGCCGTCGGTGAGCGTCTCCGGCCCGGCCACCGTCTCCCCGGTGACCGCGCTGCGCGCGCCGCGCTCCCCCATCCCGTGCTGGACCACGGTGACCTGCTTGTCGTACCAGTGCTGCCAGAACGACGACATGATCCCGCCGTGGTAGGTGCCGTCCCGGTAGAAGTCGGCCGCCCCCTCCCACACGCACATGGCGGCCAGGTGCGGCGGGTGCAGGCGGGCCACGTGCCACTGGTTCATCGCGTAGTAGGAAATGCCGTTCAGCCCGACCTTGCCGGTGCTCCACGGCTGGGCCGCCGCCCATTCGATGCACTCGTACAGGTCCTGGGTCTCACGGGGCGAGTACGGGTCGAGCCGGCCCGGCGAGCGGCCCGCGCCGCGCGAGTCGACCCGGACGCACACGTAGCCATCCGGCACCCACTTCTCCGGGTCGACGACCTCCCAGTTCTGGTGGACGTTGCTGGAGCCGGCGGCCACGTCCGGGTGCTGGCTGGTCATCAGCCGCCACTGGTCGGCGTAGCCCTCCTGGAAGGCCAGGCCCTTGGCGTACGGGCCGCAGCTCAGGATCACCGGGTAAGGCCCGCCGCCGGGCGGCCGGAACACGTCGGCCCGCAGGACCAGCCCGTCACTGACCGGCACCGGCACGTCCCGCTCGATCACGATGGCCTCGCCGCCGGGCACGGGCGGCTGGCCCGGCCCCGGCTCGGTTCCTGGCACCACGGCGTGCTCCCTGGGATCACCAGCCCGCGCGGGTTGATGGCCTTCAGTGACGGTAAGCGGTGCGGGCCCTCTCCGCCACGGACGATAGCAGTGCTAAACGCCCGGAGGAACCCTCCGGGCGGCATCTGTGCAGGTGCAGTAGCATTCAGGCACCATGTCCGACGTGAGCGCTGCTACCGATGCCCGGAGCCTGGCGGGCGGCATCGGGCGGCGGCTGGCCACGTACCGGGCCGAGCGGGGGCTGCGGGTCGCCGAGCTGGCCCGCGAGGTGGGGGTCACCCCCAGCCTCATCAGCCAGATCGAGCGGGGCCAGTCCCGGCCGTCGGTGTCCACCCTGTTCGCCATCGCGCAGGCGCTGAGTGTGCCGGTGGACGCGTTCTTCCGCGAGCCAGCCGCGGGCGCCGGACCGGCTGACCAGGCCGTGCCGCCTGCTCCCCGCCCGCCCGCCGAGCCGGGGCCAGCGGGCCGCACGGTCTCACCCGAGCGGCCCGGCGGCCCACCGCCGGTGGCCGGTCGCCGGTACCTGGTGCGCCGGGGCGGCCGGGCGGTCATCGACATCGAGGGCGGGGTGCGCTGGGAGCGGCTGACCCGCAGCACCATCGACCACCTGGACTTCTTCGAGCTGATCTACGAGCCCGGCGCGGAGTCCCATCCGCGCCAGTACACCCACCCGGGCACCGAGATGGTTCTCATGCTGAGCGGCTGCCTGGAGATCACCATCGGTTTCGAGCGCTACCGGCTTGAGCCCGGTGACAGCATCGACTTCCCGTCCTCGATGCCGCACCGCTACCTGAACCCGTCCGCGACCGAGACCGCCCGCGCGGTCACCGCGATCCTGTACGACTGCCCCGGCAGCACCGGGGCGGCCCCACCGGTAGCTCCGTCCCGCTGACTACCGGCCGGGGCCGGTCCGGCTTGCCCACCGCGCGCCGAGCATGCGATAGAGCCCGGCACGATGGAAATACACGTTGGTCACGACCTGCAGGACGAGGACGGTGACCGGGTAGAGCGCGCCCGCGAGGGCGGGAACGACCGAGACGGGCAAGGCGTAGGCCATGAGAATCCTGATGCCGGCATCGGCGAGCAACGCCAGTCCCCACATGACAGCGGTCACCCGCCACATCCGGCGGAAATCAGGCGACTGCTCCCAGAGCTTCTCCCACGAGGCGGTCCCGAAGATGCGGCGGCCCTCCATCAGCGGCCGGGCGATGACATACGTCGGAGGCCGGGCGGCCCGGGCCCCCATGAGCATCCAGACACCCCATGCTCCGGTAATCCATCCGTCTTTGGCCAGCAGGAACCGGGGGCTGCCGGACACGAACGACAGGGCGATGCTAAGAGCAGCACTGGCGACGACGAGCACCGCCAGCATGTCGAGGTGGCGATTCTTGATCAGCTTTACCGCCGCACCGAGGGCGGGCACCGCTGCGCCAGCGGCCAGCGCGACGATGCTGCTGAATCCTGCCGCATGAAGTGAGTAGTAGAGGACGATGGGCAGTACCACGTCGACGCCCAGGGTGACCAGGGTGCCGCCCGGGTTTCCCGGCCGGGCGCTGGGCCCCTCTGGGCCAGCGGTCACCCCTCCGGGCGCACCGGGCGCTCCCACCGAAGTGGCGAGGGGCGCAACTTCCCCATCGCTGGCTGGCCCGCTGCCGGCGGTCTTGGTTTCGCCGGGCACTTAGTTCTGCCGTTCCGCGGCGAGGTCGAAGATCACGAGCGGTTCAGCGCGGGTGGCGAGGTCGAAAACGGTGGCCACTTCCCCGGCGAACGCGGCGAGGTCCAGGCCGGGCTGGCGTTCGAGGAGGAACGGCAGGCCGTCCACCGATCGCTGGACAAGGGTCGCCATGACCGTGGGGTCGAAGGCGCGGAACACCCCGGCCGCCTGCCCGGCTCGCAGGATCTCCTCGATCGGCGAGACCGCTACCGCGTCGTCGGCGGGGCCGTAGGGGAAACCGCCGCTCACGAAGATGTCGGCCAGCACCTTCATCTTGGAGCGGTTGGCGGCTACGAACCCGACGGTGCCCTCGATGTATGCCCGCAGCGCCTCCGCCGGTCCGGTCACACCGGCCATCCGCTCGGCCATGAACGAGGCGATGTCGGAAACGATGTCCGCGACGACCTGCCGGACCAGGTCGTCGCGCCCGTCGAAGTGGTAGGTGATGAGCCCGGTGCTCGACAGACCGGCTCGCCGGGCGATCTGCCCGAACGAGGCGCGCCGGAAGCCGAGTTCGGCGATGGTCTCGATCGCCGCGTCAACGATCTGGGCCCGCCGTGCCCGCTCGGTGAACGTCCGGGCAGTAGCTCCGCGGCCAGCCTGGGTCTGCTGTGACGATGGCATGCCCTCATGTTAGCTTATCCGAGCTGATTATTGCGCATTCGAGCAATACCGGCGCCCGTGCAGATGCCGCGAGCCGTGGTGGGCGGTCACCTGGTCAGCCGGCGGCGGATGCGGGCGGGCTGAAGAACGTGAACCTGACCCGCGCGTAGGTGCGCTCACCGGACTCCCGCAGCCAGGCCAGCGGGAGCCCGGTGCTCTCGGACGGGTCATGCTGCACCACGACCAGCCCGTCCGGGTCCAGCCAGCCCGGCTCGCGGTCGATGAGCTGAACGGCCCGGGTCCACAGCCCGTGCCACTGCGGCGGCGCCAGGAAGATGATGCCGAACGCCGACGGGCTGCCGCGCAGGTAGGAGAAGACGTCCGCGGGCACCACGTGCGCGTTGGCGGCCAGCCGGGTCAGTTCCAGGTTGTGCCGGATGTTGGCCACCGCGCGCGCGGACCGCTCGACGAAGAAGGCCTCGCCGCAGCCCCGGCTAAGGGCCTCGATGCCGACCCCGCCGGTGCCGGCGAACAGGTCAAGGAACCGGCTGCCGGGTATGCGCGGCCCCAGGATGCTGAACAGGCTTTCCTTGGCCCGGTCGGTGATGGGCCGGGTCTCCCGCGTCGGTGGGGACCTCAGGATCCGGCCCTTGGCGGCGCCCGCAATGACCCGCATCGAAGCTCCGCTTGTGCCGCGTCGTCGTGTCCGGTACTGCTGACATCATCGTATCGGGCGTGATCATCGGCTAAGGAGGCTGGATGGACGGCGTGGCGGTGGACCGGCTGGCGATCCGGGAACTGGTGGAGAACTGGGCGGTGTGGCGTGACGCCGGTGACTGGGAGCGGTTCCGTACCGTCTGGCACGACGACGGCCGGATGATGGCCACCTGGTTCCAGGGCCCGTTCGAGGACTTCATCCGGGTCAGCCAGGAGGGCTTCGACCGGGGGGTGCGGATCGTGCACTTCCTCGGCGGCAACTCGGTGGACGTGGCCGGCGACCGGGCCATCAGCCAGACCAAGATGACGATCAACCAGCGCGCGCCAGTGCACGACGTGGTGTGCGACGTGGTCTGCACCGGGCGGTTCTACGACTTCATCGAGCGCCGGGACGGCCGCTGGGGCATCGTGCTGCGGCAGCCGATCTACGAGAAGGACCGGCTCGACCCGGTGGACCCCGCGGCGCGGCTCGAACTCGACGGCAGCGTGCTGGCCCGCTTCCCCGAGGGCTACCGGCACCTGGCCTACCTGCAGGTGGGCATCGGCTACCCGGTCAAGCCGGACATGCCGGGCCTGACCGGGCCGGAGGTGGCGGCCCTCTACCAGCGGGGCAGCCGCTGGCTGGCGGGTGGGTCCTGTGACTGACCGGCTGTCCGCCGACGGGCTGGGCCGGCTGCGGGCGGTGGCGCAGCGGCACGTCGGGGACGAGCGGGTCCCTGGGCTGGTCGCGCTGGTCGCGTGCGGCGGCCAGGTGCACGTGGAGGCGCTGGGCACGCTCGCCGTCGGCGGCCCGCCGGTGACCCGCGACTCACTGTTCCGGATCGCCTCCACCACCAAGCCGGTTACCGGCGCGGCCACCCTGGCGCTGGTGGCCGAGGGGCTGATCGGGCTGGACGAGCCGGTCGACCGGCTGCTGCCCGAGCTGGCCGGGCGGCGGGTGCTGCGGGCCATGGACGGGCCGCTGGCCGACACCGTGCCCGCCGTGCGCCCGATCACCACCCGCGACCTGCTGACCTTCACCTTCGGCTTCGGCGCGGCGACACCGATGTTCTTCGCGGCCACGCCCTGGCCGGTGATGACGGCGGAGGCGGAACTGCGGCTGGCCGCGCTCGGCCCGCCGGACCCGGCGGTGCAGCCGGACCCGGACACCTGGATCGCCGGGCTCGGCCGCCTGCCGCTGCTGGCCCAGCCGGGCGAGCGCTGGCTGTACAACACCGGTGCGCAGGTACTGGGGGTGCTGCTGGCCCGGGCGGCCGGCCAGCCGTTCGCCGAGGTGCTGCGGACGCGCATCTTCGAGCCGCTCGGCATGAGCGATACCGCCTTCTGGACCGCCGACACCGGGCGGCTGGCGACCGCCTACCAGCCCACCCCGGACGGGCTGGCCGTGCGGGACGAGCCGGACGGGGCCTGGAGCCGGCCACCGGCGTTCGGCGACGGGGGTGCCGGGCTCCTATCGACCGTGGACGACCTGCTCGCCTTCGCGAGGATGCTGCTGAACGGCGGTGCCCCGGTACTCACGGCGGAGGCCGCGCGGGCCATGACCACTGACCAGCTGACGCCCGCGCAGAAGGCGCACGGCGGGCTCGGGCCGGATTTCTTCGTGGGCCAGTCGTGGTCGTTCTGCCAGTCCGTGCTCGACAGCGGCGCGTTTGGCTGGGACGGCGGGCTCGGCACCTCCTGGCTGGTCGACCCGGCCCACGATCTCACGGTGATCGTGCTCACCCAGCGGATGTTCGAGTCCCCGGATGCCCCGCCGGTGCACCGCGAGATCCAGGCCGCCGCCTACACCGCGCTGGCCAGCTAGAGGCGACAGCAGGCCGTCTGGGCTGGCATCATGAGGCGGTGAGCACCAGAAGTTCCCGCCGCTTCCCGGTCACCGTCACCCAGCTTCCGACCGTGCGCTGCCAGATCTGCCGGCGCACGGTCGCTTACCGGCCCGGCAAGATAAGCGAAGTGCTGACCGAGCACTACCGCCGGGCGCATCCAGAAGCGCTCCGCGCCCCGTCCCGGTAACACCGGGCGCCGGTCACCACGCCTGGGCGGCGGCATAGCCGTCCTGGGGCGGCAGCGGCACCAGCCGCCCGCCGTTGATCCAGCCGTTGAATCCGTTGCCGAAGCCGGCGAAGCCGCGGTCCAGCAGCCAGTGCCTGCCGGCCACGTCCTGGCTGAGGATCAGGCAGTCCGGTGCACCCGGTATCCCCGAAACCGGCCCCAGCCGGCGCCACCCCCACCGGGCTACGGCGCGGGCGGGAGGCTCACGCAGCGGGGCACGGGCCCGGTGATGATGCCCCCAGCCCCCAGCGAGTTGCCCCGGCCACCGCTGAACGCCAGTATCATCGTGTCCCCGGCGGGGATGGCGCCCTTGCCCACCTTGACCGTGACAGAGCGATGCCCGTGCCCGTTCACCCCGGTGGCGACCGACACCGCCGGGTGCGGGGCCGGCCGGGGGCGCGGCATCGACCCGATCGACGGGCAGCCTGGCCGCACCGGGACGACCACTACCCGGGCGCGGATCGCATGCAGGGCCGCATTGGCTCCGGCCACGCCGGATAGGCGGTTGACCGCCACCGTCACGGTGCCGTTGTGCTGGGTCACCGAGTACGCGGCGTAGGCGGGCGCGCTGCCGAACGCCATCACCGCAGCGGTGACAGCGGCCGCCGTGCCGACTGCGCCGGTGGCCAGCCACACCGGCCGCCGGACCCGGCGGCGGGCCGGCGCTGGCCGCTCCTCGGCACGCAGCCGGTGCCCGTGCTCGGTCATCAGCTGCCCGAACAGCCGGTCTTCGAATTTCGTCATGTCTTCACCTCTGGCTCACTCGTACGGTCAATGCCGTGCGCCAGATCCGGGCTAGCCGCTTTCCGCAGCCGGGCCCGGGCCCGCATCAGCCGCATCCGCAGTGTGCCCGGCGCGATGCCGAGCACCTGGGCCGCTTCTTTGGCCTGGAGGCCCGCCAGGTCCACCAGTTCGACCACCGCCCGGTCCGCGGCGGGCAGCGTGGTCAGCCCGGTGACCAGCGCCCGGCCAGCGCGTTCGGCATCGATCCGGTCGATCAGCTCCCCGACTTCATCGGGGGCGAGTTCCCGGCGGCCCGCCAGGCGCTCCACCCTGCTCCGCTGTTGGCTGTGTGCTTGGCAGTACGCGGCGTAGATCCGCCGGGCGATGCCGAACACCCAGGCACGTGGCGTGCCTTTGCGCGGGTCGAAGGTGGCGAACGACACGATCGCCTGGACGAAGGTATCCGCGGTCAGGTCGGCCACGGTCTGCGGCTCCGCACTGCGCCGCGCGAAGTAAGCGGTCACCGCCGCCACGTTCGACCGGTACAGCACCTCGAACTCAGCAACCGCGCCGTCAGCCGGCCGGCTTTCCTGCGGCGCCGGGCGTGACCGCGCTGAGTTCAGCGATGGCGACGGCATCTGGCTCACACCAGTAGTTGGCCCCCTGCCCCAGCGGTGTCACACCCGGGCTGCGGCTCCCGGGTAAAAGCGCTGCCCACGTTCGGTGTCCCCTCCCTGCTGATTCTCCCCCAAGCGCGAGATGTGGAAGCTGTATTATGAGGCAATACATCACCACCATGGGAGGTGTGATGGCGGTAACCCAGATCGACCTGGACGACGACGCGCTGGCAGAAGCGATGCGGCTTTCTGGCGCGACCACCAAGAAGGACACCGTCAACCTCGCCCTGCGCGAGTACGCGGCACGACATCGGCGGGTTGCGGCGCTCGATCACTATGCGGAGCTTGCCCAGGGCTGGGATTTCGAGGGCTGGCAGCAGCGGCGCGAAGCGGAGAAAGAACCCGCTGAGTGATCCGCTACCTGGTCGATTCCTCTGGGCTGTGGCGGCTGCTGCGCGACAGCAAACTCCGTGCCGCGTGGACTGACGTCGTGACGGTGGGTGCCGTTGGCTCCTGCCAGCCGCAGCGGGCGGAATTCCGCCGCTCGGCCCGCACGGTGAGCGAGTACGAGCAGATGTCAGCCATGTTCGACGACCTGTACCCCGAGGCCCCCGTCCCGAAGACCGCCTGGCGGTGGATCGATTCAGCCCAGCACAGGCTAGCTCACTATGGGGCACACCGGGCACTGAGCTGCGTGGACCTGCTCGTCTGCGCCACTGCCGCCCATCATCAGCTGGTGGTGCTGCATGACGACGCTGACTTTGCGACCGCTGGCAGGCATCTGCTTGACCTCCACCAGCGCAACATCCACGACACGCCACCTGCTGCTTCCAACCAGCAGTGACGACCCCGAGAACACGGGGCATGACGGACCGCCCGGCCCGATTCGGTGGGGCAGCGGTCCGCTCGATGCCTCAAGACACACTGGCAATGCCTCAACATCTCTGGCACAGGACAAGAACGCGGTCACCGCGTCGACGTTGGCCCGGTACAGCCGCTCGAACTCGGCCGCCGCGCCCCGGCCCGCGGAGCGAGCGCACGGCTCCGGCGCCCCCGGCCGCCAGGTGACCGGGGGTACCGTCCGCTCGCTCACACTTGATAATTGCCGCCCAGCCGCCGATGTGTCACACACGGGCGCCGCTAGCGTCGCGTGAACAAAGTTCGTCCTCGAGGAGATCACCCGCCGCTGTCCGGCTCTGCTTGATGTGCGACACGGTGGCTCCACTTGATCTGTGACGCTCCCCGAAGGCATCCCACTACCCCGCCAGGCAACGCGGCGACCGCCAGTCGTGAAGCCCGGCCCTTGCGTGGCTGGGAGACTGAGCCGATGCGAACAGACGAGGCTGAAGGGGCCTTCCGGCGGTATCTTGAGCGCCGCGGCCTGGTCGTGAGCCGGTTGAACGCTGAGGAAGCCGTCGTCACCGCCATCGGGGCCTGCCCCGTTCGGCGCCGAGGGCCTGGACTGGTTCGCGGGCATGGCCCCCTCTGGCGCCGCGGAGTATCGCGCCGCCGCAACCGGACGCGCGGCGCTCGAGGCCTACCTCGCGTCCGCCGAGTTCGACCCGGAGGTATTCACCCCGGCCGATCACGCCGCGCTCTTCGGCGCATGGTCATGGATGGGCACCGTGGTCGAGCAGGCCCTGGAAACCGACCAGGGCGGGATGGTGGACGACGACCTGGCCTACGTCACCCCCTGGGGCTGTGACCTCAGGGAGATAAGCACCCCCGTCCTGTTCGTGCACGGCGCCCAGGACCGGCTCGTGCCCAGCTCGCACGCCACGTGGCTGGCGCAGCGCTGCCGCACGGCGGAACTGTGGGTACGCCCAGACGACGGACACGTCTCGATCCTCAACTCCAGCGTCATGGCCCTGGACTGGCTCCGCGAGCACGCCAGTCACCGCTGAGCCCGAACCCGCCCCGCTAGGCTGACCAGCCAGCAACAACGAGCCCATGCGCCGCCCCATGCGGCCACATCAACGACGAAGAGCACCAGGCCGCAGACCGGCTGGCCGGCGGACGACGCCGCGACCTATGGTCAAGAGGTGGAACCGCCCGCTCACCGTCAGCGCCCTGCGCACGATGTTCCCGCCGGGCTGGGGAGATCGCCTGGCGCTATCGATGACGCCGACGTGATCGAAATAGGCGGTCATCCACCGCGCTGGCCGTGGGGAGGTGCTCGAGGGCCGGCCATCAGCATCGCCCTGGCAGCGCTGGTCGCCGGACTGCTGCTGGGCTTTATCGGCGGCCACCTCCAGGCGGGTACCAGGGGCAGGCCGGCACGGGCTGCCACGGCCCTCACCACGGTGCTGCCGGGCAACTTCGTGGTCAGCGCGACCGGGAGCCGGTGCGCTGTTCAGCTGGGTCATGCTCTCCAGCTGGGCATCGAGATCATGAACCGGTCGGGCCGCACGGTGGTATTGCGCCAGATCAAGCCAGTGCTGCCGCTGGGCGGGCTGCGGGAGATATCCAGTCAGTGGGGACCTTGCGGCTCGCTGCAGGAACACGGCCCGGGGCTTGGCCAGCCCACCTCGCTTGCCCCTGGTGCGACCGGATGGCTGACAGTGACCTTCAATGTCATGGTCGGCTGCCCGCAGCCGCTGCCGGTGTTTTTCAAGGTCAGCTTCGTGCAAGCGAGCAGACTGGTAACGGCTGACCTCGATAGCTTTCCCGATCTCGGCGAGGTCCGGTACAACAAGTGCACCACAGCCCCAGCAGGCTCGTGATGATCGAGAAGAATCCCGCGGGCGCGCTCGCGCAGCTGGGCGTAGGCCGGGCGACCGCCCCGATCGGCGGGTGACCGCCGCGCGGCGGCGTTAGGCTGGCGGACCGTGGTCACGGCACCGGACATTCCTGGGCACAAGGTGACCGGCGTGCTGGGCACGGGCGGGTTCGCCACCGTCTACCGGACCTGGCAGGTGGCGGTCGGCCGCGAGGTGGCCGTCAAGGTCGACAACCGGGTGCTGCTGACCGAACGTGACCGGCGGCGGTTCATCCGGGAGGTGACCGCGGCCGGGCGGCTGTCCGGCCATCCGCACGTCATCGACGTCTACGACGCGGGCACCCTGGGGGACGGCCGGCCCTACCTGGTGATGGAGCTCTGCCCGGCCGGGAGCCTGGCCGATGTGGTGCGCAGGCACGGGCCGATGAACCCGGTCCAGGTGCGCGACATCGGCATCCGGATCGGCGACGCGCTCGCGGCCGCGCACGCGGCCGGGATCCTGCACCGGGACATCAAGCCGGCCAACATCCTCATCAACCGGTACGGCATGGTCGGCCTGTCCGACTTCGGGCTGGCCTCGATCCTGGCGGGCGAGGGCGAGCAGTCGGCCACCCGGGAGGCCCTCACCCCCGCCTTCGCCTCGCCAGAGAGCTTCCGCGGCGAGGAGCCGGCCGCGGCCGCCGACATCTACTGCCTGGCGGCCACGCTCTACGCGCTGCTGGCCGGGCGGCCGCCCCGCTTCCCGGCCGGGAACAGCCGGCCCAGCTTCGCCACGATCATGGCCATGCACAGCCAGCCGGTCGAGGACATCCCGGGAACCCCGCCGGAGCTGATGGCGCTGCTGCGCGGCAGCCTGGCGACCGACCCGGCCGTCCGGCCGCCGAGCGCGGCGCACCTGCGGGACGCGCTGGCCGCGCTCCCGGCCCGGCCGGCCACGGCCCGGCCCGCCCCTCCCCCGGCACCGGACCATGCGGCCAGTCCACCCCCGGCCAGCCGCTACCTCACGGGCACGTCCGGCCCACCCGTGCCGGCCGCGACCGCACCGGCGTTTTCCGGGCGGTCCGCCCCTGGCTTGAGCGGCGGGCCTCCTGAGCGGCTCGGGTCCGGATCGGCGCCAGGTGGTCAGGCAGTCCCGGCGGCCAGCGGCCCGCCACCGCGGCGCCGGCGCCCGGTGCTGCTGGCGGCCGGCGCGGTTGCCGGGCTCATGCTCCTCGGCGTGGCCCTGCTGGTCGGTTCCCGGCTGGCGGGCCGGGGCGGCGGCACCCCCGCCGCTGGCGGGAGCACCCACAGCAGCAGTGCCGCGGCGGCCACGGCGGCACCGGGCGTGTTCGGCATCCCGGTCACCGCCCGCGACTGCCCCGCGGCCGCGGTCCCCGGCACCGGGGCACGCTGCCCGCAGGCACCGGAGTGCTGGAACGGGCTGGTGGTCATCTCCGGCAGCGCCACCGCCAGCCCGCTGCCATGCGCCGTGGCGCATGTCTGGCAGACGTTCGCCATCGCGATCCTGCCGGCCGACGTCACCACCTATGACCAGAACCTGGTCCAGGCGAACCCGTCCGTGCGCACCGTGTGCTCACTGCCGGTGCTGCTCAGATCCGGGCGCGGCCTGGCCCGCCGCATCCCGGGCGGGTTGTGGGACATCCAGGTGCTGCCGCCGGACGAGGCCGCGTTCAACAGCGGTCAGCGGGCCTACCGCTGCGTCGCCCACCAGCTCACCGGCCACGACGCTCACGTCTCGCAGTTCGGCTGATCCGCTGGCCCGCCGCTCAGCTGTGGATCACGTCGGTGTGGTGGCAGAAGTGCACCCGGGCGGGGGCCATGCCCCGGATCCGCTGCAGTGAGTCACACCAGGCCGCCCGGTCGCTGGCCTGCCCCTCCACCAGCTTCTGGTCGGCCGGGCCGTTGTACTGGCGCGGCGTGTAGGCGGCGTCACCGATCAGCAGGTCGGTCTCGCCCTCGCCGGTCCGGACGACGACGCACTGGTGGCCTTCGGTATGCCCAGGCGTAGCGATCACGTCCACACCGGGCAGCACCTCGGCGTCCCCGTCGAGCAGCTCGAACCGGGCGTTCATGAAGCCGAACCAGTGGTACAGATCCGGTGACTCGCGCTCGGCCCGGGCCAGTTCGGCGCGCTGCACGTAATGGGCGGCGTGCTCGAAGACGGAGTTCTGCCCGCAGTGGTCAAAGTGCAGATGGGTGTTGATGACCAGTGATATGTCCGCCGGGCTCATGCCCAGGTCGGCCAGCGCGTCGGCGGCAGTGCGGTTCACCACCCGCCAGTCGTTAAGAACCTCCTGCGGCCCGCCGACGCCGGTGTCGACGAGCGCGGCGCCACCGGGGTGGATGATCGCGAAACCGTGCACCGGCCAGTCGCGGCCATCGACCCCGCGCAGGCTGGCCAGGTGCAGCCGCCTGATCTCCAGTGCCATCAGCCGGCTCCTCCCTCTGGCCCGCGGCCCGGCCGATCGGCCTGGCGGGGCTGTTCCGGCCAGAACGGCCACTCCTCGAACCAGGCACACCGGCCGTCACCGGCGAAGCGCATGACCCACAGGTCGCGGTACTCCTGCTCGGCCGGGTCGCCGTACCAGACCTCCATCCGGGCGACGGCGGTGTCACCGTCGACCGCTACGACCTCGCCAGTCATCCGGAACGCCTCGTCCGGCCCGGCGCGTTCGGCCTCCCACATGGCGGTGATGGCCGCCAGCCCGGTCACCGGCTCCTGGTAGGGACTCTGCCGGTAGCTGGCGTGGCCGGTGAAGAGCCCGGCCAGCGCGCTGGTCCCGGGTGCCCGCCACGCACGTTCGTAGGCGGCCAGCCACGCCGACACGTCCGCTCTGTCCATCTCAGCTCCTGACCTCCCCCGCCGCGGGCCGTAGCGTGGCTGTCGTGACCAGCGACGCCGCCGTCACCGCGACGGGCACCACTCAGGATGATCCCACCCTCCCGGCCATCCCGGTCTCCGCGGGAGCGCTCATCTTCGACCGGGCGGGAGGGCTGCTGATCCTCAAGCCGACCTACAAGTCCGGCTGGACGATCCCGGGCGGGGTCATGGAAGCCGACGGCGAGTCGCCCTGGCAGGCCTGCCAGCGCGAGGTGCGGGAAGAGTGCGGCCTCGAACTGACCACCGGCCGGCTGGCCTGCATGGACTTCCGCCGGCCCCGGCCCGGCCGGATGGGCGGCATCCGCTACCTGTTCGACTGCGGCATGTTCAGCGATACCGGGCTCGCTGACATCACGCTGCAGGCCGAGGAACTCTCGGCCTATCAATTTGTCGACTTGTCGACCGCACTGACACTGCTCAGGAAACCGATCCGCCGCCGGGTCCGCGCGGCCACCTCCGGCCGCCGCCTCCGCTACCTGGAGGACGGCCGCCCCGTGCCCGGCATCGGCCGGGGCTGACGCCAAGAGAGCGGACCAGGACGACCTGCGGACCATCGCCTCCGCCGTGGGCTACCGGCTTGAGATCGATCACCCATGACCCGCCACCGCCCTGCCAGCCGCACCGATCGGGCGACGTGGCTACGTTTCGCGACCGGCGCCCTTTGGGCCATCGTCGCGGCCGCGCAGCAGGCCGAGCCGGTAGGGGCGCAGGTCGCCGCGCATGTACCCGCCGCTGGTGACCGGCTCGCCGGCCACGACCCGCTCGGCCTCTTCCTGGCTAGGCGCCTCGAAGATCGCAATGCCGGTGTTGGTCCGGCCCAGGCACGGGCCCGCCGCGATCAGGACCCCGTCGGCCATGAGCTGGCCCAGCCAGGCCGCGTGCGTCCCAAAGGCAGCCCGTTCCGCATCGCTCATGGTCGCGATGAAGTCGTCGCGCGGCGGGTGCATGAAGAAGACCCATTCGCCCACGGGCTGATCATGCCACCTGGCGGGGACGGTCAGTCATGGCCAGCGGCGCGGCGATCAATCTCCTCGGTGACCACGGTCTTCAGCCACCCCGCCAGCGAATCCCTGCCGGGTGACTCGGCGGTCAGCAGCGCCACAAGTGCGGACAGTTCGGTCACCGTCGCCAGAGCGAGCGCACGCCGCAGGCCCTCCTCGATCCACGCCCGGTCCGGGTCAATATCAGCCTGCAGCGGTGCGGACAGCAGATCGGGCGGCAGATCGTGGCCGACGCGGATGCTGAGCTCGCGGCCCATACCGTCAAACTACGTTGACCGGGCCGTTCCAGGACCAGAGCGGCAACGGCAGATCACCGGGAACATCGTCCGGGGACCGGGGGTGAGCGGCCATCGCGGCCGTCATCCACGCGAACCAGTCCGTTAGCGTGCGCCGCAGCCGCGGTTCACTGGGCAGGCCGGCATCATCGAGGGCCAGCGAGAAGCACTGCTGGGCGCGCCGGTCCATGTCCTCGTGCTCGCCGTTACCGGCGTGCAGCCGGAGCACGTGGCTGTGATCGCCCATCCCGGCGGTATAGCTGGCCGGGCCGCCCAGTGCCTCGCCCCAGTAGGCCGCCAATCGCTCGGCATGCTGGGGATGCAGGCCCGGATGGGAGAAGGCGTGGCTGACCACCGGGTCCTGCATGCACCGGTGATGCCAGGCGGTCGCCAGCCGCATCAGGGCCGCGGAACCGCCGGCCGTCTCGTACACGCTGCGCTCCATGCCCCGACGCTTGCAGCGGCGCACCGCTCGGGTCAAGCAGCGACCCGCATCTTCAGCTCTGGCGTGCTTCAGCGAAGAGCCCCAGCTGCATGTTGTCGAGGTCGCGGAGGACGAGCACCGCGGCCCGGCCGGCCTGCCCGCCCCGCGCCGGCTGCGGGAGGCTGGTGCCACCGGCTGCCCGTCCGGTGCCGGCCCGAGCAGATGGGACAGACGGATGGAAGGTTTCGATCCCAGGACGAGCTTCGGATATGACGAGTCGAAGCGCTACGACGCGGTGGATACCCGGGGCGACGAGCAGGAAACCGTCGCATTCCTGGCCCGGCTGGCCGGGCAGCGGGACGCGCTGGAGTTCGCCGTGGGTACCGGCCGGATCGCGCTGCCGCTCACCGGCGCCGGCGTGCGGGTGGACGGCATGGAAATGTCGCGGGACATGGTGGACCGGATGCGCGAGAAGCCAGGCGGTGACCGCATCGACGTGACCATGGGCGACATGTCCCGGGCCACCACCGGGCGCAGGTACGGGCTGGTGTACCTGGTGTACAACACGATCGGCAACCTGCTCACCCAGGACGATCAGGTCCGGTGCTTTCAGAACGCGGCCCGGCACCTGACCGGGGATGGTGTGTTCGTGCTGGAGTGCCTCATACCATCCGCCCCCGCGCGGCCCGAGCAGTTCGTCGACGCCGAGCGCATCGAGGCTGGGCGCGTTGTGCTGGACGTCTGCCGGTACGACCCGGTGACGCAGATCCTCGACGAGAGCCACGTCCATATCAGCGCCGACGGCATTGTCCTCAGGCCGATCAGCCTGCGGCTGGCCTGCCCGCCCGAATTCGATCTCATGGCCCGCATCGCCGGCCTGAAGCTGCGGGACAGGTGGGGCGGCTGGAACGGCGAGCCGTTCACCGCCACCAGCTGGCGCCACGTCAGCGTGTACGAACCGCGGCCGGACGGTGACGGGTGAGCCGGGTCAGGTGGTCGCGGTCACCTTGGTCAGGTGGGCCGGGGCGTCGGGGTTGGTGCCCCGGGCGCTGGCCAGCTCGAACGCCAGCTGCTGGCCACGCACGATGGCGGTGATCACCTGCGCCGCCTCCGGCAGCCCGGGGTGCACCGGCAGGCTGGCCGTCTCGGCCCGGCGGCTGGTGAGCACCTCGCGGAGCCCGGCCAGGTCGGCGTCGGCCGGCCCGGTCCCGTCCACCAGCAGCACCCGGGCGCCGCCGTACACGGCCGCGATCGGGCCGTGGTACAGATCCGCGGTGGACATGCCGGTAGCCAGCACGCCGGTGGTCTCGGCCACCTTCAGGGCGGTCTCCAGCGCCGCGGCGTAACCGAGCCCGCGGCCGGCCACCACCAGCCGGTCGATGTCCCGCCAGCGCCAGGCGAGTTCCCTGGCCGGCCCGGGATCGGCCAGCGTGGCGGCGATCGCGCCGGGCAGCCCCGCCAGGGCCGCACCGGCGGCCACGTGGCCGGGCCCGGATGCCCCGGCACGGGCGCCAGCGGAGCCAGCCAGCGCCCCGGCTACCGTGGCCAGCAGCGCGAACTGGGCGGTCACCGTCTTGGTCGCGGGAATGGCCCGTTCCGCCCCGGCCCCGGTGGCCAGCAGCAGATCCACCACCCCGGCCACCGGGCTGTCCGGCTCGTTGGTGATGCCGATGACGGTGGCGCCCGCGGCCCGGACCGCGGCGCAGGTGGCGACGACCTCCGGGGTGGCGCCGGACTGGCTGAGGGCGATCAGCAGGTAGCCGTGCCAGTCCACGTCCGCGTGGTAGCGGGTGTACAGGCTGGGCGCGGCCAGCCCGGCCGGCCGCCCGGCGCACAGTTCGGCCAGGTAGCGGCCGAACACCGCGGCGTTGTCCGACGACCCGCGGGCCAGGAACACGGTCCCGGCCAGCGGCCTGGGCAGCACCGCCCGCACCCGCTCGGCGTCGGCCGGGGCCCGGGCCAGCAGCCGGGCGAGCACGTCCGGCTGCTCGGCCATCTCGGCCGCCATCAGCTGGCCGGTCACCGGGGCGCGCTCAGCTGTTTCCAGGCGAGGCCGGTGCCTGCCGCCAGGCAGCCGTCCACCACCGCCTCGGTGCCGAGCGCGCTGACCCGCACGTCCGGCATGACCGGCGCCAGCGGCCGCAGTTCCCTGGTGACCTCGGCCGCGAATCCCGGTGCCTGGCCGATACCGCCGCCGAGCACGATCAGCGCCGGGTCGATGACCGTGACCACCGCGCACAGCACCCGGGCCACCAGCCTGGCCTCCTCGGCCACCACCGCGGCCGCCCGCTCGTCTCCCCCCGCGGCCGCGGTGAACACCCGGCGCGCCGACACCGGGCCGCGCATGCCCGCCCGCCGGGCCGCCCGGACCACGGCCGACGCGGACGCGGACGCCTCCAGCGCCCCGCGGCGCCGGGCGTCGGCCTCGTCGGCGCCGCTGCCGCCGGTCATCGGCATGTAGGCGATCTCACCCGCGACACCGTGCGCGCCGCGCACGAGCTGGCCGCCGATCACCAGGCCCATGCCGATGCCGGTGCCGACCGAGATGAAGGCGAAGCTGCCCACCTCGCGGCCGTGGCCCCGGGCGTGCTCGGCCAGGGCCGCCGCGTCCACGTCGTTCTCCACCGCCAGCGACGGCCCGAACGCCTCGCGCAGCCGGGCCAGCACCGCCGGCCGGTCCCAGCCGGGCAGCCCGCCGGTCAGCGCCATCGCGTTGCGGCGCGGGTCGTACACGCCCGGGCTGCCGATGACGGTCTGGATGATGTCGCCGCGGGCCAGCCCGGCCTCCGCGCACAGCCCGTCGGCCAGCCCGATCAGCTCGTCGAGCCTGCCCTTCACACTGGACGGCCGTGACCGGGCCGATGCCCGGGCCCGGATGCCGCCGGCCAGGTCGGCCAGCGCGCCCCGCAGGTACTGGGCGCCGACGTCGAGGCCGAGAATGAACCCGGCCTCCGGCCTGACCTCGTACAGCACGGCGGACCGGCCGGGACGGCCGGTCCGCTGCCCGGCCACCCGTACCAGCCCGGCCCGCTCGGCGTCGGCCAGCGCGACCGACACGGTGGGCTTGGACAGCCCGGACAGCCGGGCGAGTTCCGCCCGCGAGCACTGGCCCAGGTCGCGGATGTGGCCGAGCAGCAGCCGCCCGTTCAGTTCCCGGATGAGCTGGGGGCGGGCGGCCGACAGCTCGCCGTCGGCCGGCCTGCTGCCGGGCACGCCAGCGGGCGTTGCCGTCATCGCCACCTCCGCCACTCATCCTCCCAAACCCACGCCCGGTACGGCACGAGTCACCGCTAGCCGGGGCATCCACCGCCAGCCGGAATACCCGCCGCCACCGCCCTAGCCGATGTTCCGCGGCCGGTTGCCGGCTCCGAATAGTTAGGATACTGTCTTAACTTACTTGGCGGAAGACAAGCCCTCCCCGGACAGGTGACTGTGCCCCAGCCCCCGGTCGTGCTCGGACTCGACTTCGGCGGCACGAAGATCGCCATGGCGGTCTCCGAGCCGGCCGGGCAGCGGCTCGCTTCGGCCATGGTGAGCAGCGACGCCGACGGCGGCGCGGCCGCCACCTTCGAGCGGGCCGTCGGGGCGGCCCGGGAACTGCTGGCGCACGCCGCGGCCGGCCGCGAGCTGGTGGCGGTCGGGGTGTCCACGTTCGGCATCCCCTACGACGACCGGGTGGAACTCGCCCCCGCCATCCGGGGCTGGGACGGCCTGGCCCTCGGCGACCGGCTGCGGGACGCCTTCCCCGGGGCCGGGATCGCGATGGCCACCGACGCGAAAGCCGCAGCCCTGGCGGAGGCCCGCTGGGGTGCCCTGGCCGGCTGCGACCCGGCCGTCTACCTCAACCTCGGCACCGGCCTGTCCGCCGCGATCGTCATCGGCGGGCAGGTGGTGGCGGGGGCCAACGGCGCGGCCGGGGAGATCGGCTACAACCTGCGCGCCATCTCCGACGTGGGCGCGGGACTGGACGCCCGGGTCCCGCTGGAGGGCATGATCAGCGGGCAGGCGCTGGCCGACCGCGCCGCCCGCCCGCCCAGCCCCGGTCACCCCAACGGCGGCCGGCCATTCACCGCCGCGGACGTCTTCGCCGCCGACGGGCACGACCCGGCCCTGGCCGGCCTGGTCACCGATTTCGTCACCGAACTGTCCTTCCACGTCGTCAATCTGGCTATCCTCCTGAATCCGGCCCGGATCGCGGCCGGCGGCGGGCTGGTCCGGTCCTGGCACCGGATCGGGCCCGGGCTCCAGCACGCGCTGGCGCAGGCCGTCCCCTACCCGCCCGAGCTCGTCACCGCCCGCTACCACCTCGACGCCCCGCTGGTCGGCGCCATCGCGCTGGCCGCGGAGGTGGCCCAGGCCCGGCTGGCCGGCCCGGGCGCCGCGGGCGGCGACGGCAGCGGCAGCCCGATCTCCCCCCACCAGACCGCACCGGGCACGGCGCCCGGGCTGCGGACCATCACTGAAGGGCCACTCCTATGAAGCGCCTAACGTTCCTCGGGGCGATCACCGCATCCATTCTGCTGGCGGCATCCCTGGCCGCCTGCGGCTCCAGTGGCACCGGCAGCACCGCGACCGGTGGCATCCTCACCATCTCGAACTCGACCGGTGGCACCTGGACCTGCCAGTTCAACCCGTTCAACCCAAACGTCAACATCCTCCCGTTCGGCCCGATCTACGAGCCGCTCGCGTTCGTGAACACGCTCCAGAGCGGCAAGGCGTCGCCCTGGCTGGCCACCAGCTGGGCGTGGAGCAACGGCAACCGGACGCTGACCCTCACCATCCGCAACGGGGTTCACTGGACCGACGGCAAGCCGATGACGGCCGCGGATGTGGTGTACACGTTCGGCCTGCTGAAAGCGCACGCCGCGCTGGACCTGAACTCGGTCTGGACCGTGCTGACCAGCGTCACCCAGCAGGGCAGCAACCAGGTGGTGATCAACTTCAACACCTCCGGGCTGCCGTACTTCTACTACGTCGCCGGGCAGACGCCGATCGTGCCCCAGCACATCTGGTCCACGGTGAAGAACCCGGTCACCTACAACGACGCCAATCCCATCGGCACCGGCGCCTACACCATCAAGGCGTGCACGCCGGAGAACATCACCTACACCGCCAACAAGCACTACTGGATGCCGGGCGAGCCGAAGGTCAGCGAGGTGCTCTACCCCGCCTTCACCTCCAACACCTCGGCCAACACCGAGCTGGCCACCGGCCAGGCGCAGTGGGGCAACCAGTTCATCCCCGATATCGCCAAGTTCTACATGGGCAAGACCCCGGGCAACAACTACTGGTTCCCGCCGACGCTCAACAACGACCTGTTCATCAACAACAAGGACCCGCTGCTGTCGAACGTGGCGGTGCGGCGGGCCTTGGCCTTCGCGATCAACCGGGCGCAGGTGTCCCAGATCGGCGAGAACGGCTACCAGCCGCCCGCCAACCAGACCGGCATCGTCAACCCGACGTTCGGCACCTGGTATGACGCCAGCGCCGCCGCCAAGTACGGCTACACCTACAACCCGGCCAAGGCCGAGCAGATCCTCACCGCGGCCGGCTTCCACAAGGGCCCGAACGGGATCTTCGTCACCAAGTCCGGCACCCCGCTCAACTTCACGGTCATCAACATCGGCGACTTCTCCGACTTCGTGGCCTCGCTCCAGGTCATCCAGGCGAACCTGAAGGCGGCCGGCATCGGCGTGACCGTGCAGAACCTGTCCCAGAACGCCTTCGACGCGGCCATCTTCAACGGCCACTACCAGCTCGCCTACTACTACGAGAGCGGTGGGCCCGGCCCGTACTACGAGTTCCGGCAGTGGCTGCTGTCGGCCAACTCGGCGCCGATCGGGCAGTCCGCCTCCTCCAACTACGAGCGGTACTCCAGCCCGGCCACCGACGCCCTGCTGAACTCCTACGCCACCGCCACCACCCCGGCCGCGCAGCACCAGATCATGGACCAGCTGCAGCAGGTCATGCTGTCGCAGGTGCCGGTCATCCCGGTGACCGAGTCGGTGGACTGGTACGAGTACAACACCCACCTCTTCAGCGGCTGGCCGACCGCGGCCAACCCCTACGCCCAGCCCGGGCCGGCCATCACCCCGGACTTCGGCTACGTCCTGCTGCACCTGAAGCCCGCTGGCTGACCAGCAAGAACAACGACCCGGCACGCCCCAGGGTGACCACGGCCGAGCGATGATGGGCAGAAGGAGGAGAGCATGAGATTCGCGCTCCGCCGCCTGGCTTTCTTCGTGGTCACCCTGTGGGCGTGCCTGACGCTCAACTTCATGCTGCCGCGGATGATGCCGGGCAGCCCGATCACCGCGATGATGGCCAAGTACCACGGCCGGGTCACCCCGCAGGCGCTGCAGGCGATCGAGAACGCGTTCGGCGTGGACACCCACGCCAGCCTGGTCACCCAGTACGTCCGCTACCTGGGCGACATGGCGACCGGCAACTTCGGCATCTCGCTGACCGTCACCGGGGAACCGGTCAGCCAGGTGATCAAGAGCGCGATCCCGTGGACCCTCGGGCTGGTCGGCGTCACCACCGTGCTCGCGTTCGTGCTCGGCACCCTGATCGGGATCCTGGGCGCCTGGCGCCGCGGCGGCTGGCTGGACGGCATCCTGCCGCCGGTGTTCGTGATCACCTCGGCGATCCCGTTCTTCTGGATCGCGATGATGCTGATCCTGCTGTTCTCCAGCCAGTTCCACCTGTTCCCGCCGGCCGGCGCCTACGCGGACACCCTCACCCCGTCGCTGAGCTGGGCGTTCGTCAGCAGCGTGGTCCGGTACGCGTTCCTGCCGGCCTGCGCCATCCTGATCACCTCGATCGGCGGCTGGATCCTGACCATGCGCAACACCATGGTCACCGTGCTGGCCGAGGACTACATCCGGATGGCCCGGGCCAAGGGCCTGTCCGGCCCGCGGATCATGTTCTGGTACGCGGCGCGGAACGCGATCCTGCCCAACCTGTCCGGCTTCGCCATGTCGCTGGGGTTCGTGGTCAGCGGCGCGATCCTGGTCGAGTACGTGTTCTCCTATCCCGGCGTGGGCTACATGCTGCTGCAGGCGGTGCAGAACGAGGACTACGCGCTGATGCAGGCGCTGTTCCTGCTCATCACGGTGGCGGTGCTGGTGGCGATCCTGCTCGCCGACATTGCCACCGCGCTGCTTGACCCGCGGACCCGGGCGGCGAGGTAGCGGTGGCCGCGACCGGGCTGTCCACCGGGCCAGGCCAGGCCGGTCCGGGCCAGCTGCCCGGGATGGCCGGGCCGGCCGGTGCCGCGCCGGGGGCGTGGGCGGGGTCGGCGGCGCTGGGCCGGCTGTGGCGGGCGGTCCGGTCCAACCGCAAGGCGGCCGTGGGCGCCGCCATCCTCGCAGTCTTCTGCGTGCTGGCGGCGGTGCCCGGGCTGATCGCGCACGACAACCCGGAGGCGGACGCCTACCCGCGCAGCCTCGGCCCGTCGGCCCAGCACCTGCTCGGCACCACCGCCTACGGCCAGGACATCTTCGCCCAGGCCGTGTGGGGGGCCAGGGAGACGCTGATCATCGCCCTCGTCTCCGGGGTGATCTCCACCGTGCTGTCCGCCGTGATGGGCATCGCCGCCGCCTACCTGGGCGGGCTGTGGGACGGCGGGCTGAACCTGATCACCGACATCCTGCTGGTCATCCCGACCTTCCCGCTGCTGATCGTGCTGGTCGCCTACCTGCCGAACGGCGGCCTGGTCCCGCTCATCGCGGTGCTGGTGATCACCGGCTACTCCTACGGCGCCCGGCAGCTGCGGGCCCAGGCGCTGTCCATGCGGGACCGGGACTTCCTTGAGGCGGCCCGGGTGCGCGGCGAGCGCCGCCTGTACATCGTCTTCGTGGAGATCATCCCTGCGCTGACCTCCCTGATCGTGGCCACGTTCCTCGGCACCGCGGTCTACAACGTGCTCGCCGCGGCCGGCCTGCAGTTCATCGGCTTCGGCGACCCGAACTCGCTGAGCTGGGGCACGATGCTCTACTGGGCCGAGAACAACGCCGCCCTGCAGACCGGCCAGTACCTGTGGGCGATCGTGCCCGGCGCCTGCATCGCCCTGCTCGGCGCGGCGTTCGCGCTGCTCAACTACGCCTTCGACGAGATCGGCAATCCGGCGCTGCGGCCGGTGAGGAAATACCGGACGCGCCATGATGCCTAACGGCTCGCGCCCCCCGGGCACCGCCCACGCCGGCGCCGGCGACGGGCCGGTGCTGGCCGTGCACGGGCTGTCCGTCGAGTACGCCCTGGCCCACGGCACCGTCCGGGCGGTGGACGACGTCAGCTTCGAGCTGGAGCCCGGTGAGTTCCTCGGGGTGGTCGGCGAGTCCGGCTGCGGTAAGTCCACCCTGCTGTTCGCGATCGCGCACCTGCTGGTCCCGCCCGCCGCCATCACCGCCGGCGAGGTGATCTTCCGGGGCACCAGCATCGCCGGGATGACCGACCGCGAGCTGGCCGTGGTCCGCTGGCGGGGCCTGTCGGTGGTGATGCAGAGCGCCATGAACGCGCTCAACCCGGTCGCCTCGGTCGCTGCCCAGTTCGCCGACGCGATGAAGGCCCACGGGGTGACGTCCCGGGAGGAGATCGCCGACCGGTCGGCAGAGGTGCTGCGGATGGTCGGGATCGACCCGGTGCACCTGAAGAGCTACCCGCACCAGCTGTCCGGCGGCATGCGGCAGCGGACGATGATCGCGATGGCCCTGCTGTTCACCCCGGACCTGGTGATCATGGACGAGCCGACGTCCGCGCTCGACGTGGTCGCGCAGCGGTCGCTGATGGTGCAGATCAAGCAGCTCCAGCAGGATCTCGGCTTCGCGATCATCTTCGTGACCCATGACATGTCGTTGGTCAGCCACTTCTCCGACCGGCTGATCGTGATGTACGCGGGCCAGATCGCCGAGTACGGCGCCACCCGGGACGTGTTCGACCACCCGCTCCACCCCTACAGCGCCGGGCTGCTGGACGCGTTCCCGTCGATCACCGGCCCGCGGCTGCCGCTCACCGGCATCCCGGGCCGCCCGCCGGATCTGTCCCGGCCGCTGCCCGGCTGTGCGTTCGCGCCCCGGTGCCCGAAGGTCAGCACCGCCTGTGAGATCACCGCGCCGCCGCTCTACCGGGTCGGCGGGACACAAGTCCGCTGCCTGCTGCACGCCGATGGGAGGGCGCCCGATGACTGAGCCGGTGGCGGGCCAGCCGGGCACGGCCTTGGCGACCGAGCCGCTGCTGCGGGCCGAGCGGCTGACCAAGCACTTCCGGATCGGCGGCGGGCTGGTCCGGCGGCGGCTGCACGCGGTGGACGAGGTGACGTTCAGCATCGGCCGCCAGGAGATCGTGGCGCTGGCCGGGGAGAGCGGCAGCGGCAAGTCCACCGTCGCCCGGATGCTGGCCAAGGTGTACCCGCCGACCAGCGGCGAGATCTACTTCGGCGGCCGGCCGCTGTCGGCCCTGCGGTCCCGGGCCGACCTGCTGCGCTACCGCGGCGAGGTGCCGCTGGTGTTCCAGGATCCGTTCAGCTCGCTCAACCCGGTGTTCCGGGTGTCCCACGGGGTGCTGCGCAGCCTCCAGCTGCACCGGCCGGAACTGGGCAAGGCCGAACGGCACGACGAGGCGGTGCGGCTGTTCGAGATCGTCGGCCTGACCCCGGGCGGGGACGTGCTGCAGCGCTACCCGCACGAGCTGAGCGGCGGCCAGCGGCAGCGGGTCGGCTTCGCCCAGGCGCTGGCGCTGCGGCCGAAACTGATCGTCGCCGACGAGCCGGTGTCGATGCTGGACGTGTCGATCCGGATCGGCCTGCTCAACCTGATGGCGGGGCTGCGCGACAGCCAGGGCGTGTCGATCCTGTACATCACCCACGACATCGCCAGCGCGCGGTACGTGGCCGACCGGCTGATCGTCATGTACGCGGGGCAGATCGCCGAATCCGGGCCGGTGGAGGACGTGCTGGCCAGCCCGCGGCACCCGTACACCCAGCTGCTGCTGTCGGCGGTGCCGGACCCGCGGGCGCCGCTGGCGGTCGGCGCGGAGACCGACCGCGGCGAGCCGCCGCGGGTGATCGACCCCACCCCGGGCTGCCGGTTCCGCTGGCGCTGCCCGCTCGCGGTCGAGGAGTGCCACCAGGTCACCCCGCCGTTCCGGGAACTGCTGCCGGGCCACGGCGCGGCCTGCCACCTGGCCCGGGCCACCGCCACCCCGAAGGCGTTCGGATGAAGGTCGCGGTCGTCGGCGGCGGCTCGACCTACACCCCGGAACTGGCCGACGGGGTGGGCCGGCTGGCAGGCGAGGTGGGCATCAGCGAGCTGGTGCTGATCGACCCGGACGCCGCCCGGCTGGCGGTGGTGGGCCCGTTCTCCGCCCGGATCATGGCCGCCCTCGGCCACCCGGCCCGGGTCCGGTGGACCACGGATCTGGCCGGCGGGCTTGACGGGGCCGGCGCGGTGCTGATCCAGCTGCGGGTCGGCGGGCAGGCCGCCCGGCAGCGGGACGAGACCTGGCCGCTGGCCTGCGGCTGCGTCGGCCAGGAGACCACCGGCGCGGGCGGCCTGGCCAAGGCGCTGCGCACCGTCCCGGTGGTGCTGGGCATCGCCGAGCAGGTGGCGCGGCGGGCCCTGGCGGGCGCGTGGATCATCGACTTCACCAACCCGGTCGGCATCGTCACCCGGGCCCTGCTCGACGCCGGCCACCGGGCCGTCGGCCTGTGCAATGTGGCCATCGGATTCCAGCGGGAGTTCGCCGCGCTGCTGGGCGTGGCCCCGGAGCAGGTGGCGCTGGATCACGTCGGGCTGAACCACCTCACCTGGGAACGGGCGGTGCTGGTGGACGGCACCGACTGGCTGCCGGACCTGATGGCCACGCACGGCAAGGAGATAGCTGCCCACACCGGCATGCCGCCCGTCGTTATGCAGGAACTGGGTGTCGTCCCGTCGTATTACCTGCGCTACTTCTACTGCCATGACCAGGTGGTGGCCGAGCAGCGGGAGCAGCCGACCCGGGCCGAGGAGGTGGCCCGGCTGGAGCGGGAACTGCTGGCCATGTACGCCGACCCGGCGCTGGACCGCAAGCCCGCGCTGCTCGGGGAGCGGGGCGGGGCCTACTACTCGGAGGCGGCGGTGGCGCTGCTCGCGTCGCTGGTGACCGGCCGGGGGGAGGACCAGGTGGTGAACGTGCGTAACGCGGGCACGCTGTCGTTCCTGCCGGGCGACGCGGTGATCGAGGTGCCGTGCCGGATCGGCACGGACGGCCCGCGGCCGCGGCGGGTGCGGCCGCTGGCCGCGCCGTTGCGCGGGCTGGTGGGGCACGTCAGCGCGTACGAGGAACTGGCCGTGGACGCGGCCGTGCGCGGGGGGCGGGAGCGGGTGGTGGCGGCACTGCTCGCGCATCCGCTGGTCGGCCAGTTCGACCTGGCCGGGCGGCTCGCCGACCTGCTGATCGCGGAGAACGCGGCCTACCTGCCGTGGGCGCGATGACCGGCGGCTTGCCCGCCGTCCTGGCCATGGACGGCGGCAACAGCAAGACCGACCTGGCCCTGGTGGCGGCGGACGGCAGCCTGCTGGCCACGGCCCGCGGGGGCGGCATCCCGGCGCCCGCCCGGCCGGAGGCGACAGTCCGGCTGCTGGCCGGGCTGGCCGGCCAGATTCAGCGGCAGGCCGGGCTGGCCGGCCGCGCGGTGGCCCGGCATATTTCCGCCTGCGTGGCCAACGCCGACCTGCCGGAAGAAGAGCAGGAACTGGCGGCCGCGCTGCGCGCGCAGGGCTGGAGCGAGACGACGGTGGTCGTGAACGACACGTTCGCGGTGCTGCGCGCGGGGCTGGCCTGCGCCGCTCCCCTCGACGGGCGGCGGTGGGGGGTCGGCGCCGTCTGC
>DATDGI010000404.1:0-2282 GCA_036522155.1 Streptosporangiaceae bacterium | reverse complement strand
GGTTCCGGCCGGCACCAGGGCTTACCTGCTGTTCAGCCAGGGTGCCAAGTTGACGGGCTTTGTCAACGGCCATTGAGAAGTCCGGGTGGGCGGCCGGGTGTTGTCCTGGCTGGTGGCCATCAGAAGTCCTGGCTGGTGGCCATCTGCTCGCCCGGTTGGTGGTTCAGGCCAAGGTCATCACTCCTTTGCCGGCGAGGGCCTGGGCGAGCCGGTGGGACTCGCCGTTGGTCTGGACGAGGTGGGCGTGGTGGAGCAGCCGGTCGACGGTGGCGGTGGCCAGGGTCTTGGGCATGATCGTGTCGAACCCGGATGGGTGAATGTTGCTGGTGACGGCGAGGCTGCGGCGTTCGTAGGCGGCGTCGGTGATCCGGTAGAACGCCTCGGCGGCGTCCTGCCCGGCGGGCAGCATGCCGATGTCGTCGACGACGATCAGGTCGCTGCGGCAGATCCGGGTGACGGTCCGGGCGACCGATCCGTCGGCCTTAGACCGGGCGATGACGGTGGCCAGGGACTCGAGAGTGAACCAGGCGACTTTCAGGTCCTTCTCGATCGCCGCGCGGGCGAGGGCCTCGACGAAGTGAGACTTGCCGGTCCCGCTGGGCCCGGCGACCGCGAGATTCTCGGCCCGGCCGATCCATTCGAGGGTGGCGAGGGCGTCCTGGGTCGCCGCGGAGATCGAGGACTCTTCGGGCCGCCAGGACGAGAACGTTTTCCCGGACGGGAACCCCGCGGCCCGGCGCCGCATCCGGCGGGTCGCGGCGTCCCGGCCGGTGACTTCCTCGGCCAGCAGGACCCGCAGCACCTCGGCGGGGTCCCACCGCTGCGCGCGGGCGGTGGCCAGCACATCGGGTGCTGCCGTGCGCAGGTAAGGCAGCCGCATCCGGCGCATCAGGGCTTCCAGCTCGGCGGGGACCGGCGGCGCGGCCGGGCCGGTCACGAAGTCACCTGCGCCGCATCGCCGAGGGCGGCCCAGCCTCCGGTGCCGGGCTGGGCGGAGTGCTTCTCGTCGGCGGTCACCAGGTTCCCGGCCGGGCCGGACCTGGACAGGTGATCCAGGATGGCGGCCAGGTCGTCGTCGCCGAACCGGCCCGCGATCGCGGCCAGGCCCAGCGCCTCATCGACACGGGCAGCTCCAACCACGGCGGAGAGCTCGACCGCGCGGGCCATCTTGGAGCGGACCCGCTGGGTGCCGGCGGCGGCCGCTTCGGTCAGCCACCGGGCCGCGCCCTCACCCAGGCCCAGGAACGTTTCCTCGGCGGCCGTCCGTGCCCGTGGCCGGGGCTGGCGCGGGCCGTTGCCGGCCGGGTGATGCGGGTAGTGCTCATCCAGGACCCGCGGGCTGCCGGGAGTGGACAGCTGGTGCCGGGCGATCTCGACAAGCCCGCCATCGTGCATGCCGCGGGCGACGATGACCAGCTCGCTGCCGTGCACCCGGCACCAGACCCGGTCCCCGACATGGCCGGGCGGGGTGGAGTAGCGCACCGACCCGAACCGGACCGTCTGATCGTCGTTCACCAGACGCTCCTCGCCCAGCGCCAGCACATACGCCTCGTCCGGAAGCGGATGCAGATGCTGCCGCTCGGCAGCCAGCCGCAGGTCAGGGACCGCGGCGCTCTCGCGGTGCACCCGGGCGTTCACCCGAGTGCACCAGGCCTGGCAGTCTTCTTCCAGCTCACCGAAGCTCGCGTAGTCCGGCAGCAGGTTCGCGGCCGCCGGGACCAGGTCCGCCTTGGCGATCTTCACCGTCGCCTCCGTACCGCCTTTCGACTCGGGGTCGAACGGCCGGCACGTCGCCACGACGGCGCCATAATGGCGGCCCAGCGCGACCATGTCGGGGTGGCGGACCGCGATCCCGGCGACATGCTCCACGGTCACCGTCCGCGGGTTGTCGGTGAGCAGGTAGGCCGGGACCCCGCCGATGATCCGCAGGGCCCGGTCCAGGCACGCGGTCAGGCTGCCCAGCGACTGGTCCCACGATGGCAGCACCACCCGGAACCGGGACCACGCCAGCCAGCAGCAGAACAGCTGCGTCCGCCGGCCGCCGATCTTCGGGCCCTCGCCCCAGTCCCACTGCAGCCACATCCCCGGCTCGGGGATCCACGGCCGGTAAGCCCGCCGGTGACCGGCCCGCCACGCCGCCTTCGCCTCCGCGACCGCGCGCCGGGTCGTGCGTTCCGACCCCGCATATCCCATCGCGATCAGCCTCCGGTGCACCACATCCGCGCGGATCTTCCCGCCGCTGCGGTCCACCAGCTCCTCGACCTTGCCAGCGAACTCGTCCG
>DATDGI010000403.1:0-8201 GCA_036522155.1 Streptosporangiaceae bacterium | reverse complement strand
GCCTCCGCCCGGCCGGGCAGACGCCGGGGGTGTGGCCGGTGGGACTGCCCCAACGGGCGGCCCCACCGGCCACATGCGGACGGGAACTCTAGCGGAGGCGCCCCGTCCGCTGGGGGCCGCCCGCCTCGGGCCGGCCGCTAGCCCAGTGGCAGCTGGGTTGCACCGGGACGGGCAGCGGGGGACAGACAGGCAGCATGCTGGTGGCTGTGCCCGTATCGACCCGGAGCGGTCCTTCTGGCTCATCATGGGGCATTGGACCAGCCGCTCGCGGCAGAAGCCGCGATGTTGTGGCAGATCCGCCGCTGGCGGGGATGGCGTTGTTCGGGGATCATGCTGGGACGGCCGCGGACCGCGGACGCCAGCGCCCGCGGCCGGCCAGCGCACCGGGACGGCACCTGACAGGAGCGAGGCGATGGCGGACGGCGGCGTGCCGGGAGTCGAGGACGTCGCCGCGCTCGGCCGCTGGCTGGCCGGGCAGGGCCTGGCCGGTGACGGGCTCCCGCGGGTGTCGATCATCGGCGGAGGCAGGTCCAACCTGACCTACCGGCTCGATCTGGGCGCGGCGGGCGGGACCGGCCGGCCGCCGCTGATCCTGCGCCGTCCCCCGCTCGGCCACGTGCTGCCCACGGCGCACGACATGGCCCGGGAGTACCGGGTGCTGACCGCCCTGGCCGGGACGGCCGTGCCGGTGCCCCGCCCGGTCGCGCTGTGCCCGGATCCGGAGATCATCGGCGCACCGTTCTACCTGATGGAGTACGTGCCCGGGGCCGTGCTGCGGACCGCGGAGGACGCGGCCGTGCTGACCCCGGCCCAGGCCGGGGAGCTGTCGCGGACCTTCGTGCGGATGCTGGCCAGCATCCACGGCCTGGACGTCGAGGCCGCCGGGCTGGCGGGGTTCGGCCGGCCGGAGGGTTACCTGGCGCGCCAGCTGTCCCGCTGGCAGCGGCAGTGGGAACTGTCCGCCACCCGGGAGATGCCCGGTTACGACGAGCTGGTCAGCCGGCTGGCCGCCGGGCTGCCTGGCACGGGTGGAAGGCCGGAGGGGGCCGGCGGGCTGGTCCACGGCGACTACCGGCTGGACAACATGCTGGTCGTGCCGGGCCCCGAGCCCCGGATCGCGGCGGTGGTGGACTGGGAGATGTCCACGCTCGGCGACCCGCTGGCCGACCTTGGGCTGTCGCTGGTCTACTGGACCGACCCCGGCGAGGAGGACTGGCTCCCGGCGGCCTCGGTGACGACCGCCCCCGGCTTCCTCAGCCGGGCCCAGCTGGCCGGCGAGTACGCCCGGGTCACCGGCCGCGACCTGGCCCGGATCGGCTACTACATGGCCTTCGGCTGCTTCAAGCTGGCCGTGGTGCTTGAGGGCATCAACGCCAGGTTCCTGCAGCACAAGACGGTGGGCGAGGGGTTCGAGCGGGAGGGCCAGGCGGTGCCGGTCCTGATCGCGCGGGCGCATGAGCTGCTCGACGGCACCGCTCACTGAGCCAACGGCGATTTTCCAGCCAAACGGATAGCTCCTGGCCGGTGTCCTGGCCAGGAGCTAGAAGTTTGTTATGGGGCCCGGCACCCCGCTCTTGCCGGGCCCCATGCCCACCCGGGGTCTGGACCCGGGTAGGAGCTTTGTTGAGGCCCGGCGCCCCGCTCTCGCCGGGCCTCAGCCCGCCGGGGAAGTTCAGCATTCCCGGCGGGAGCTGTTTGAGGCCCGGCGCCCCGCTCTCGCCGGGCCTCACCCACCGGGACCGGAATCCCGCTGGGAGCTCATGAGGCCCGGCGCCCCGCTCTCGCCGGGCCTCGTAGAAAAAGACGCGCAGCCCGCGGGACTGGTTCACATGCTCAAGCCAGGTTTCCTGGAATCTTTTTCCGCCCCGCCAGATCCGCCGCCAGGCCCCGGCGGCCTACGAGCTGGGGCAGGTGGAGGGCTGGCAGAGGGCGCGGGTGGCGGTCCGGTAGATGGCCGGGCCGAGCTGGGTGTAGCTGGTGATGGCGGTGGCCTGGCCGTTGGTGGCGGCGGCGATCCGCCTCAGCGTGGCCAGGTCGCCCGATGAGCCCAGCATGATGGCCACGATCTTGACCGGGCGCCGCGGGTCGTACATGAGCTGGAGGTCGTGCACCAGCGTTCTGGCGCTGATGTCACCCGCGCCGTGATCGACCCCGGCCGTCAGCACCAGCACCGCGTTGGTGTACCGGGGCTGGTAGGTGGCGAGCATCTGCTGGTAGGCGGTGAGGATGCTGCCGTACAGCGGGGCCGGGGTGGTCATCGGCTCCTCGGTGGTGACCAGCTGCTGGATCTGCTGCCGCCTGGTGCGCTGCCCGAGCCAGTCGGCCAGCGGGCCGACCGGCACCAGCTGCTGGTAGGAAAGGCCGTCCACGACCCGGCTGGGGAAGGACCACAGGCCCATCTGGGTGCTGTCGGGGAACAGCCCCAGCCCCATCCCGGCCGCCTGTCCGAGCACGTGCTCCAGCGCCGGGCCGTGCGGGCTGACCCGCGCGGCCATGGCCGACGAGATGTCGATCAGGGCCAGGTCGCGCGAGCCCAGGTTGAGCCGCTGCCAGGCCTGCCAGGCCGCGCCGGCCTGGGTGGCGGTGGGCGGCGGCAGCAGCTGGGGACCGGCGCTGGCCAGGCCGTACCAGCGGGGCCAGCTCCCGGCCTGCCCGCTGGCGGTGCGGAAGCCCGTGAAGCGGACGTAGGAGGCCGCGTAGGCCGACCGCAGCACCTTGCCGAACTGGTCAGCGGCCGCCGCCAGGGCCGGGCTGGTGGCGGTGACCAGGTAGGGGTAGCTGAGCTGCTGGCTGCCCTCGGCTGGGTAGCGGACCGCGAGCGGCTGCCCCGGGTGCGCCCGGTCGAACTGGATCACCGCCTGCTCGGTGGCGACGGTGACCGGCGCGGACACCGCCCCGGCACCGGGTTCCGGCGCCCAGCCGGCCAGCGAGGCCAGCGGCGCTGGCCCGGTGGGGGCGGGCTCGGTCTGCACGTGCGTGACGAAACCGGCGAGCCCGGCCTGCCCGGCCGTGCCCGGGCCGAACAGCCGCTCGAGTTCGGTCAGTGCCACCAGCCCGGTGGCGCTGCTGAGCGGGTCGGGGAACTCGACATGCAGCCCCAGGGCCGAGGCCGGGCCCCCGGCGCTGGCCGGGAGCAGGAACCGCCAGCTGACCGAGGTGCCGAACGCGGGCGTGAGCGCGGCCGCTGACCGGGGCATCACGATGACCAGGGCGGTCCGGGCCAGTGTGATGCCGGTCGGCCGGATCCGGGTGGCAGCCGGGCCGCGCGCCAGCCCGGCCCACACGCTGGTGTCCGGGATCCAGGCGGCGGGCAGCCGGGCGTGGGCGGCCTTGGGGCCGGCCGCCAGTTGCGCCGCCACCGCGGCGGGCGGCTCGGCGGTGACATAGACGCGCACGCACCGGCCCCCGACCTGGCGGTGCAGCTTGTTGAAGTAGTCCCCAAGGTGATGCACGACCGGGCCGATCTCGGGCGCCACGGCCACGGTCACGGCCGTCGGATGACTGGTGCACTGGCTGCGGGCGATGACCGCCCGGGCGCCCAGCACGACGAGGATAGTGACGGCGATCAGCGCGGCGGCCACGGTCAGCGCGATCGTGTGCGCCCGGCGCCTCCGCTCAGGCCGGTAGCGGCGTGCGCGCTTGCTCCGTTCGGCGTCCACGGCATCCTTCTGGGCCACCAGGGGCCGGCGACCGGGCGCCCGATAACGCCCGACTGTAGAGGACTGTGCCGGTGACTGTAGCGCGCTGCAGGCCACCCCACATCCGGGCCGGCCAGACTGGTCAGGTGGCCGATGTCATCGCCGTGAGCGACCCGGGTGACCCGCGGCTGGCCGACTACGCGCGCCTCACCGACGCCGCCCTGCGCACCAGCCTGGAGGCGGCCCACGGGCTGTTCGTGGCCGAGGGCGAGAAGGTGATCAGGCGGGCCATCGGGGCCGGTTACCCGGTGCGCTCACTGCTGGTGACCCCGGACCGGCTGGCCACCCTGTCCGGCCTGGCCGCGGACGGGCCGGCCCCCGTCTACCTGGTCCCGCCCGAGGTGGCCGAACGCATCACCGGCTACCGGGTGCACCGCGGCGCGCTGGCGTCGATGGCCAGGCGGCCGCTGCCCGGCGTCGCCGCCGTGGTGGCCGGGCAGCACCGGATCCTGGTCCTGGAGGATCTCGTCGACCATGGCAACGTGGGGGCCATCTTCCGGTGCGCCGCGGCACTCGGGGTGGGAGCAGTGGTGCTGGCACCCCGCTGCGCCGACCCGCTCTACCGGCGCGCGGTGAAGGTGTCGATGGGGGCGGTCTTCGCCGTCCCGTACGCCCGGATGACCGACTGGTACGGCGGCCTGGCCGAACTGCGCGCGGCCGGGTTCTCGCTGCTGGCCCTGGTTACCGACCAGGCCGCGGCCCCGCTCGGCCAGGTGCCGCTGTCCGGCCGGGTCGCCATGGTGCTCGGCTCGGAAGGCGACGGGCTGTCCGCCCGCTGGCGGCACGAGGCGGATATGAGTGTCTGCATCCCGATGAGCGCGCACGCGATGGCGCTCGGGGTGGACTCGCTGAACGTGGTCGCGGCGGCCGCGATCGCCTGCCACGCGCTGCGGCCGGGGACCGGCTGACCGGTGCAGCCTGACTGGGCGCCCGGCTCCGGGCTGGCTCCGGGCCGGCTGGCTCAGGCCAGCCGGGTCACTCGGGCTCGCTGGCCGCGGTGAAGAACTCGGCCGATTCCCGCCGCCACAGCAGCACGATCGCGCTCAGGCCGACCAGCCAGACGACCACAGCGAAAAGCTGGCTGACCGAGATGGAGGCGCGGGCGAAACCGTACAGCAGCAGCAGCGTGTTCAGCCCGAACAGGACGCTGGCGACGATCCGGGCCCAGGCCCGGCCGAGGTTGTTCGCGTAGGCCATCAGCAGCCAGAGCCCGGTTTCCACCACCGCCAGCACGATCGCCGCGACCGCGAAGGTGTGCGCGTCGCCCGCGGTCACCGCGGCCGACGCGTCCTGGAAGGCACGCACGATGGTGTCGAAGATCACCAGGGTCACCAGCAGGTTGATGGCACTCAGGGCAGCCCCGACGTACATGAGGATGACGGCAATGCGCACCGGCCGCGGGGGCTGGGGCTGGCCTGGCGCAGTGGCAGTCGCAGGCGCGGGCATGGCCGGCTGCTGATCTCTGGTCGGGTAGGACTGGTACATCTCGGCTCCTCGCGAACTTCCGGCGAGCAACGCCGCAGGGATAAATCCCCCTACATCGGTTTTGCGGCGCACTGAGCCTAGCGGGGGTGCCGGGGGATTAGCCAGGTAACTGCGGTTTACAGAGGGTTTACAGAGGAGGCCTGAGCAGCGCCCAGACGATCTTGCCGCCCTCGTCGAGAAGATGCCATCCCCACCGTACGCAGCAGGACTCCACCACGTTGAGGCCGCGGCCGCTTTCCGCGGACGGCCCGGGATCGCGCAGCACCGGAATATCGCAGCCGGGGTCGGTGACCATGCACATGACGAACGGCGCCTGCGTCAGCAGCCGGAGCCGGATGCAATGGTCGCTGGTGGCTTTGCGGGCGGATGGGACGCCGTGCCTGAGCGCGTTGGTGACCAGTTCGGAAACGACGAGTTCGGCCAGGTCGCCCAGCCCGGACATGCTCCAGTCAGCCAGGGTGGTGCGGGTGAACTCGCGGCCGGTCTTGACCGATTCCGGGCTGGGCCGCAGCAAGCAGGTGGCCGCCCGGGCGTCCTGCGCGACCAGCCCGCCCGCCAGCGGCTGGGCCGCCACCCACGGGCCCGGCTCGCGCCTGCCCGGCGGCACCGGCGTGGGGCGGTAGTCCAGCTGACTGATACCGCCGACGCCCGGTGTCAATGGCAGTGCCGCCCGGTGCCCGGTCATCGGCTTCCCGTCTCGAGGTCACGCATCGATAGGCAGGTAGTCGTGCGCGTACAGCGCAAGCGCTATCATCGCAACTGTACCTTGCAAACGCAAGGCCAGATGCACGTGCAGATGAGAATGTTAGCTTGCACGTGCGCGGGGATGGAGGCAGCACGAACGATTGGCGCCTGGGTCTGGCCTGGGGGAATCAAAGGGGGTAGGGGTGATAGCAGCGCAGCCGGGCTCGGGCCCGACGGTCCTGCGCATTCTCCTTGGCTCCCAGCTGCGGCTGCTGCGGGAAGCGGCAGGCATCACCCGGGAAGAAGCCGGCTACGCCATCCGGGCCTCCGGGTCCAAGATCAGCCGGATGGAATTGGGGCGGGTCAGCTTCAAAGAGCGCGACATCGCCGACCTGCTTGAGCTGTACGGCGTCGCGGAAGCGGAAAGCGCCACGCTGGTGGAACTGGCGAAGGAAGCCAATTCACCCGGCTGGTGGCACAAATACGGTGACGTGCTGCCCGACTGGTTCAGCGTTTACGTCGGGCTGGAAGAGGCAGCTTCCCTTATCCGGGTGTACGAGGTGCAGTTCGTGCCCGGCCTGCTGCAAACGGCCGACTACGCCCGGGCGGTGATGCGGCTCGGGCAGCCGGGGGCAACCCCGGAGGAGATAGAGCACCGGGTCAGCCTGCGGCTGGGCCGGCAGGAATTGCTCACCAAGCCGGGCGGGCCCCGGCTGTGGGCGGTCGTGGATGAGGCGGCGCTGCGGCGCCCGATCGGTGGCAGTGAGGTGATGCGCGCGCAGCTCGTGCGGTTGATTGAGGCCACCAGGGAGCCAAACATCACGTTCCAGGTGGTGCCGTTCCGGTCCGGCGGCCATTCCGCCGAGGCGGGGGCGTTCACCATCATGCGGTTCCCCGATCCGGACCTGCCTGATGTGGTCTACCTCGAACAGCTCACAAGCGCCCTGTATCTCGATAAACGTGACGACGTTGAACGGTACACCGAGGTCATGGAACGTCTCAGCGTCGAGAGTGAATCACCAGTACGTTCTGTCGATATTTTGAGCGGGATGCTTGAGGAAGTCATAGGTATATGAACACATACAACGGAATGCCGGCCGGGCAGCTGCCCGGGGCGGTCTGGCGCAAGAGCAGTATCAGCAACTCCCAGGGGGCCTGTGTCGAGATGGCGAGACTGGGCACCGGTGAGTACGCCGTGCGCAACTCGCGGAACCCGGACGGCCCCGCCCTCATCTACACCCGGGCCGAGATCGCGGCCCTGATCGAGGGCGTCAAGCTCGGCGAGTTCGACGACCTGCTGACCGGGCTGCCCTGCTGACCCCAGCCGGCCGGGCCGGCAGGCGCCCTCGCCGGGACGGCGCCCGGGCCCAGCCTGGTCCCCGCCGTATCGTTAGGTAAGCCTAAGTATTGTTAGGCAAACCTTAGTTAGGCTATCCTGACCCGCGTGCGGTGCCCGGCCGCGCCCGCCGGTGCCAACCAGGCCGCTGGCGCAGCAGGAAAGGATTATCCGTGCCCGCGAGCGAGATCGCCTTGCTGGGAGCCATCGCCGGTCTCACCATCTTCATTGGCCTGCCCCTCGGCCGGGCCCGGGCGGCCATGCCCAGGGCCAAGGCGTTCCTCAACGCGCTGGCCATCGGCATCCTGGTCTTCCTGCTGTGGGACGTGCTGACCACCGCCTGGGCGCCCGCCGACGCCGCGCTGGCCCGGCACCACTACGGCACCGCCGTCGCCGACGGCGTGATGATGCTGGCGTGCCTGGGCGCCGGGCTGATCGGCCTGGTGCACGTCGACCGCTGGCTGAAGCGGCGCGGCGCGCGGCTGCGGCCGGAGGGCCCGGGTGCGGCCACCGCCCGGCCGGCGGTGATCCCGGCCGGCCCCGAGGCACCGGCCGCCCGGGCGGCCGCGCTGTCGCTGCTCATCGCGATCGGCATCGGCATGCACAACTTCGGTGAGGGCCTGGCCATCGGGGCGTCCGCGGCCGCGGGCCGGATCAGCCTGGCGCTGCTGCTGGTGATCGGGTTCGGCGCGCACAACGCGACGGAGGGATTCGGCATCGTCGCGCCGCTGGCGGCCAGCGGGGCCCGGCCGTCCTGGCCCCGGCTGGTGCTGCTCGGCCTGATCGGCGGTGGCCCCACCTTCCTGGGCACGGTCATCGGCATCCAGGTGACCGCGCCCCTGCTCACCATCGCGTTCCTGGCTCTCGCCGCGGGCTCCATCCTGTACGTGGTGATCGAACTGCTGGCGGTCGCCCGGGCCACCAAGCTGAAGGAACTGGTCGCCTGGGGCATCCTGCTCGGCCTCATCCTCGGCTTCGTCACCGACGCGATCGTGTCG
>DATDGI010000402.1:0-21330 GCA_036522155.1 Streptosporangiaceae bacterium | reverse complement strand
GGCGGAGGCGGCCCGGGCGACCCGGCGGCCGGGGAGGCACCCGGCGATCCGGCCGGGGACGACGCCCGGCCGGCGGCGGCAGGCCCAGGCGGGGACACGCCGGCCGTCACGGTGGACCTCGACGGGCTGGCGGCCCGGGTGGTCGGGGTCCCGGTGGCCGAATCGCGGTACTCGTGGCTGCGGGCGGTCACCGGCGGCCTCGCCTGGTTGCGCAGCGAGGTGACCGGGGTGCTCGGGGAAGGCGCCGCCGACCCCGACGACGACCCGCCCCGCGCGGCGCTGGAGCGTTTCGACCTGGCCAAGCGCACCTGCAGCGAGCTGGTGGCGGCCCTGGACTGGTTCGAGGTGAGCGGGGACGGCAGCCGGCTGGTGATCCGGGACCGCGGCGAGCTGCGGGTGATCCCGGCCGGGGCCAAGGACTCCGATGACGGCCCGGAACCGGTCACGGTCGATCTGTCCCGGGCCAGGTTCCTGGCCGACCCGCAGGCGCAGCGGGCGCATGCGTTCGCTGAGGCGGGCCGGCTGATGAGGCACGACTTCTGGGTCGCCGACATGGCCGAGGTGGACTGGGACGGCGTGCTGGACAGCTACCGGCCGCTGCTGGCGGCCATCCGCACCAGCGACGACTTCACCGACCTCATCTGGGAGATATTCGGGGAGCTGGGCTGCTCACACGCGTACGTGTGGGACGCGCCCACCGGCGGCGAGCCAGCCTCACCGCCGGTCGGGTACCTCGGCGCCGACCTGGTGCAGGCGGCCGACGGCAGCTGGCAGGTGGCGCGGATCCTGCCGGGCGAGTCCTCCGATCCACGGGCCCGTTCCCCGCTGTCAGCACCCGGGGCCGCGGTGGCGCCCGGGGCTACCTTGCTGGCCGTGGACGGGCAGCCGGTGGATGCGGCCGTGGGGCCGGGCCCGCTGCTGGTCGGGGCCGCCCGCAAGCCGGTGGAGCTCACCGTGTCCGAGGCGGGCCGGCCGCGGCGGGTGGCGGTGATCCCGCTGGCCAGCGAGCGCCGGCTGCGCTACCAGGACTGGGTCGCCGCCAACCGGCGGCAGGTGCACGAGCTGGCCGCCGGTCAGGCCGGGTATCTGCATGTGCCGGACATGATGGGGGAAGGCTGGGCCCACTTCCACCGTGACCTGCGCGCGGAACTGGCCCGGGACGCGCTCATCCTGGACGTCCGCCAGAACCGGGGCGGTCACGTGTCCGAACTGGTGGTGGAGAAGCTCGCCCGCCGGATCATGGGCTGGGACATGGGCCGCGGGCTGCGGCCCGGCACCTACCCGCGGGAGGCGCCGCGGGGGCCGGTGGTCGCGCTCACCGACGAGTTCGCCGGGTCGGACGGGGACATGATCACCGCGGCGATCCGCATCCTCGCGCTTGGCCCGGTGGTCGGCGCCCGCACCTGGGGCGGAGTTCTCGGCATAGATGACCCGTTCCGGCTGGTGGACGGGACCCAGGTGGCCGTGCCCAGGTACGCGGTATGGCTCAGCACGTTCGGCTGGGACGTCGAGAACTATGGCGTCGACCCGGACGTTGAGGTCGTCATCTCGCCCGACGACTGGGCCGCCGGCCGGGACCCGCAGCTCGCCACCGCCGTGCGGCTGGCGCTGGAGGCCCTGCAGGCCCGGCCCGCGGTGCGCCCGCCAGACTCCGCGCAGCGGGCCTCACGCAAGCGCCCGCCGCTGCCCCCGCGAGCTGGCGGCTGACCGGAACCCCGGCGGGCCCAGCTGGCCTAGCGGCGGAAACTGGCGAGGAAGAGGTTCCCCGCGTAGCAGAGCAGGGCGACCGCGGTCAGCAGGGCCATCGCCAGCGAGGCGCCGGGGCGCCCGGAGCCGACGAAGGACGCCCCGGCCGCGGCGGCCCCGGCGATGGCCAGGAAGGCCACGCCCGACAGCCAGGCGGCCGGGCGCTGGCCCGATACGATCGCCCTGATCAGCAGGTTCAGTGCACCCAGGATGAGCAGGAGGCCAAGCCCGGCGTGGACGCTGAGTGCCACCGGACCGTTGGCCAGGGCGCGGCCGGCGGCGGTGACCAGCCCGGCCCCGCGATCCTGGCGGGGAACGCTGAGGTAGAGGTTCACGGCCATGCCCAGGCCGTACTCCAGCAGCAGGCCGATCATCATCCCCAGGCTGATCCGGCGGATGAGGTCCGGCCGCCCGCGGGCCGGGCCGGCCGGACGCTGGGCCAGGTCGGGACTGGCCATCGTCGATCACCCTCTTCCCGAAGGGGAAAGCTTTCATCTCAGATAGTTTCATAAGAAGACTATCTTATTCAAGAAGCATCTTCCCCGGTGATAGTCTGAGCAGGTGGAAGAAGAGGCTGGCCCGGCCCCGGCCGGCCTGCCCGCGGGCCTGGCCTTCCTGCTCGTCCAGATCGGGTTCCAGGCCGGGCGGCAGTTCGGGGAGCGGCTCAGCCCGCTCGGGCTGGAACAGCGGCAGGCGGGCATGCTGATCCGGCTGGCGGTGAGTGAGGGGGAGTCGCAGCAGGCCATTGCGGACCTGCTCGGCCTGACCGCCACCCGGATGGTCTTCCTGGTCGACGAGCTTGAGGCGCTCGGGCTGGTCGAGCGCCGGCGCAACCCGGCCGACCGGCGCTCGCACGCGCTGTACCTGACCACGGCGGGCAGGCGGATGCTGGCCCGGGTGAGAGCCGTTGTCAGCGAGCATGAGGCGGAGCTGGCGGCGGGCCTGACCAGCGGTGAACGAGACCAGCTGGTCACCCTGCTGCGCCGGATCGCACAGGCCCAGGGACTGACGGCCCAGGGCCTGCCGGGCATGCCGCCCGCCGCTGCCGCGGGGCCGCCAGCCGGCTGCCCCGGCCCTTCCGCCGCCGGGAGCTAGCCCAGCACGGCCAGGGCGTCCTCGATGGCACGGTGGAACGTCGGGTACGCATAGATCATCTCGCGCAGGCCCGCTACCGGGACCCGGGCGTGGACGGCCAGCGTCAGGGCGCTGAGCACCTCGCCGCCGACCGGGCCGGCCGACGTGGCCCCGGCCAGAACCCCGGCGCCGGCGTCCTCGACCAGCTTGATGAACCCGTCGTTGCCGGCCTTGTGGATCCAGCCCCGGGCGGAGGCCGGGATCTGGCTGCTGCCGGTACGGACGCTCAGCCCCGCCGCCCGCGCCTGGGCCTCGGTCAGCCCGACCGCGCCGATCTCCGGATCGGTGAAGGTGACCCGCGGCACGGCGTGGTACTGCGCCGGCGCGGCCGGCTGGCCGAGGATGTCGGCCACCACGATCCGCGCCTGGTACACCGACATGTGGGTGAACACGCCCTTGCCGGTGATGTCCCCGAGCGCCCACACGCCGGGCGCCGCCCGCAGCCGTCCGTCCACCGGAATGGCCCGCAGGGTCTCGTCGATGCCCACCGCGCCCACGCCGACGGCGGCCAGGTCGGTCCGGCGGCCGGTAGCGACCAGCAGGGCCTGGCCGGCCAGCTCCCCGCCGCCGGCCAGGGTGACCGCGAACTGGCCCCGGTCGTAGCTGACCCCGGTGACCTGCTGACCGGTGTGAATCGCGATGCCCTCCCGGGCGAAAACCGCCGCGAGCAGCTCACCGGCCTCCGGTTCCTCCAGGGGCAGCAGCCGGGCGGCCCCCTCGGCCACCGTGACCTGGCTGCCGAACCGGGCGAACACCTGGCCCAGCTCGACCCCGACCGCCCCGCCGCCGAGGATCACCAGCGAACCGGGCACCCGTTCCGCCTCAATGGCCTCCCGGTTTGTCCAGAACGGGGTGCCCGCCAGCCCCGGGATCGGCGGCACCGCCGGTGCCGTCCCGGTCCCGACGACGATCCCGCGCCGGGCCCGGAGCAGCAGGCGGCCGCCGTTCCCGGACCGGATCACGGTGACCTCACCCGGGCCGCTGATCCGGCCGTGCCCGCGGACCAGGATGCCGCCCTTGCCGGTGAACCGGTCGGCGGCCACCTTGTCATCCCAGTTGTCGGTGGCTTCGTCCCGGATCCGGCGGGCGACCGGCGCCCAGTCCGGGTCGATCCGCGACGCGCCCGCCATCCCGTTGATCCGGTGCCCCTCCGCCAGCAGGTTGCCCGCGCGGATCATCATCTTGGACGGGACACAGCCCCAGTACGGGCACTCGCCGCCGACCAGCCTGGCCTCCACACCGGCCACGACCAGTCCCGCGTCGGCCAGCGTGCCGGCCGCCCACTCACCGCCCGGCCCCATCCCGATGACGACGACGTCGACCTCGCGGTCACGTTCGGTCATCTGCCCTCCCCGTGTACGTCGCATCCGGGTGCCAGGGTATACAGGGGGGAATGCCAGCAATGGCAAGCCGGTTGGGACGTACGTGCCCGGCGATCTCTACCGACACGGACGGGGCAGTCTGATGAGGGTTAGCCGCGAGGCTGCGGCGCACTCCGCCACGGACAATGGGTCTTCCGCAACCACGGAGAGTGACGACCCACCTATTTCCTGGCCTGCCCCGGCCGACGCGGCAGGCCGGGCGGGTGGGCAGGCCGGATGGGATGCCGCCGGTGGCTGCCAGCGGGGGGATGACCCGGCGGAGCCACTCACCGAGAGTGAAGCGGAGGCCCAGGCACACGGGATCTGCTTCAAAACCGGCCCGCCCCGGCGGGTCGGGGTGGAACTGGAGTGGCTGGTCTGCGAGGGCCGCGACCCGGCCCAGCCGGTAGACCAGCACCGGGTGACCGCCGCCCTGTCCCCGCTGACCGCCCCGCGCGGGCTGCCCGGCGGGGGCAAGCTCACCACCGAGCCAGGCGGGCAGGTCGAACTCAGTTCCGCGCCAGCGGCGGGCCTGGGCCGCTGCATCGAAGTCACCGGCCTCGATCTCGCCGCTCTCCGGCAAGCCGTCCAGCCCGCGGGCCTGTGCCTGACCGGGCACGGGCTCGATCCGCTCCGCCCGCCGCGGCGGGTGCTGGATCAGCCCCGTTACGCGGCGATGGAAACGTTCTTTGACCGGGCCGGCCCGTGGGGCCGGCTCATGATGTGCAGCACGGCATCGGTCCAGGTCTGCCTGGACGCCGGCGACGAAGGGCCCGGCTGGGCCGGGTTCCGCTGGCGGTGGCGGCTGCTGCACGCGATCGGCCCCGTCCTCGTCGCGGCCTTCGCCAATTCCCCACTGCACGGCGGCCGGCCCACCGGCTGGAAATCGTCCCGGCAGGCGATCTGGGCCCGGCTCGACCCCACCCGCACCCTGGCCCCCGCCCATGCCGAGCCGTCGCCAGGCGGCCGGCCGGCCCGGGCCTGGCCACCGGCCACCGACCCGCGTTCCGCCTGGGTCGAGTACGCGCTCGCCGCGCAGGTCATGTGCGTGCGGCGGGGCGCCGCCCCGGACTGGTCGGCGCCCGCCGGGCTGACCTTCCGTGACTGGCTGCGCGGAGCGGGCGAACGGCCCCCCACCCGTGCCGACCTCAGCTATCACCTGTCCACCCTGTTCCCGCCGGTGCGGCCGCGCGGGCACCTGGAGTTCCGGAGCCTCGACGCCCAGCCGGGCGATGGCTGGATCGTGCCACTCGCCGTCACCACCGCGCTGCTCGACGACCCGGTGGCCGCCCAGCAGGCGATGGCCGCCAGCGAGCAGGTCTGGTTCGGCGGTGCCCGCGGCTGGCAGCGGGGCAGCCCGTGGTGGCGCGCGGCCCGGCGCGGCCCGGCCGACCCGGGGATCGCCGCCGCCAGCCGCCGCTGCTTCGAGGCCGCCGAGGCGGCACTGGCCCGGTCCGGCGCGCCCGCGGCGATCCAGCAGGCGGTCAGCGCGTTCGCCGGGCGCTACGTGGACCGCGGCCGGTGCCCGGCCGACGATCAGCTCGATACCGCTCCATCAACTCCCCATCTGGAGGAATGGCAATGACACTGCGACCTGACCCGGCCACCGGGCTGCCCGCCGAGCACATGCGGGAGCGGATCGCCCAGCGCCTGATCAGCGCACGCCAGCGAACCGAACTGCTCACCGGCTGCGTGGACGACGCGGAACTGATCCGCCAGCACTCGCCGCTGATGTCGCCGCTGGTGTGGGACCTCGCGCACATCGCCAACCAGGAGGAGCTGTGGCTGCTGCGGGAGGTGGGCGGCCGGGAGCCGATGCATCCGGAGATCGACCCGCTCTACGACGCGTTCGAGCACCCGCGGGCGCAGCGCCCGGCGCTGCCGCTGCTGCCGCCACCGGAAGCGCGCCGCTACGCCGCCGAGGTTCGCGGGCGGGTTCTCGACCTGCTTGAGACGGCCAGGTTCGCCGGGGCGCCGCTGGTCGACCAGGGGTTCGCCTTCGGGATGATCACCCAGCACGAGCAGCAGCATGACGAGACCATGCTCATCACCCACCAGCTGCGGCTTGGCGCCCCCGCCCTGTCCGCCCCGCCGCCACCGGCCGCCCCGCCGGACGCCGCCCGGCTCCCCGCCGAGGTGCTGGTCCCCGGCGGCGCCTTCACCATGGGCACCTCCACCGAGCCGTGGTCGCTGGACAACGAGCGCCCGGCGCACACGGTGCAGGTGCCCGCCTTCTACCTCGACACCACCCCGGTCACCAACGCGGCGTACCAGCAGTTCATCACCGACGGCGGTTACCGCGACCTGCGGTGGTGGAGCCCGGCGGGCTGGCAGCACCGGCAGCGGGCCGGGCTGATCGCGCCGCTCCACTGGCAGCCGGAAGGCCGTGGCTGGATGCGGGAGGTGTTCGGCGTCACCGAGCCGGTGGCCCCCGGCGAGCCGGTGCTGCACGTGTGCTGGTACGAGGCGCAGGCGTATGCGGCCTGGGCCGGCCGCCGGCTGCCGACCGAGGCGGAGTGGGAGAAAGCAGCCAGGTTCGACCCGGTGACCGGCCGCTCCCGGCGTTACCCATGGGGCGACAGCGAGCCCGGCGCCGGCCAGGCCAACCTGGGCCAGCGCCACCTCCGGCCGGCCCTGGCGGGGAGTTACCCGGCGGGTGCGGCGCCGTCCGGGGCGCGCCAGCTCATCGGCGACGTGTGGGAATGGACGGCCAGCGATTTCCTGCCCTACCCCGGTTTCCGGGCCTGGCCCTACCGGGAGTACTCCGAGGTCTTCTTCGGCGACGAGTACAAGGTGCTGCGCGGCGGCTCGTTCGCGGTCGACCCGGTCGCCTGCCGGGGCACGTTCCGCAACTGGGATTACCCGATCCGGCGGCAGATCTTCGCCGGGTTCCGCACCGCCCGTGATGCCGCCCCGGCGGCCAGCGGCGGGAGCGGGTGAACCAGGCCGATGTGCCGCCATCTCGCCTACCTCGGGCCGCCTGCCACCATCGGGTCGCTGGTCTTCGGGCCGCTCTCCGGCCTGGCCCGGCAGGCCTGGGCGCCACGGCGCCAGCGGCACGGGACCATGAACGTGGACGGGTTCGGCGTCGGCTGGTACGCCGACGGCGACCCGGTGCCTGCCCGGTACCGGCGGGCCGGGCCGATCTGGGCCGATCCCGCCCTGGCCGACCTGGCCCGGGTCACCCGCACCCGGGCCCTGCTGGCCGCCGTCCGCTCGGCCACGGCCGGCACCGACACCGGCGCGGCCGCCGCCGCCCCCTACACCGCCGGCCGCTGGCTGTTCAGCCACAACGGCCGGCTGGACGGCTGGCCCGGGGCCACCGCCGGGCTGGCCGCTGGCCTTCCGCCCGCGGACCTGCTGGTGCTCGAGGCACGGTGCGACTCGGCGCTGGCGTGGGCGCTGGCGGCGGCCCGGCTGCGGGCGGGCGAGACGGCCGCCGCCGCGCTGGCCGGGGTCATCGGCGACCTGCGCGGGCATGGTGTCACCGGCCGGTTCAACTTCCTGCTCACCGACGGCGAGGTGATCGCGGCGACCGCCGCCGGTGACACCCTCTGCTACCGGGCCAGCGGGCCGGCCGTGGTGGTGGCGTCCGAGCCCGGTGACGACGGGCCGGGCTGGGCCGACGTGCCCGACAACAGCGTGCTCACGGCGGTGCCCGGCGCCGTCGAGGTACGGCCCCTGCCACCGGTGGCGGCGGGCGCAGCCGAAGACAAGGAAAGGACCTCCCCGCGATGACGCCACTGCGCGTGGAACGCTGTCTCCCGCCGGGCTACCTGGCCCGCGCCCTGCGTGCGGATGCCCGGGCCGGCCTGACCGCGTCGCCGAAGACGCTGCCCCCCAAGTGGCTGTATGACGAGCACGGCAGTGAGCTGTTCGAAAAGATCACCCAGCTGGAGGAGTACTACCCGACCCGCGCCGAGCGGTCCATCCTGGCCGCGGTGGCCGGTCAGATCGCCGCCACCACCCGGGCCGCGACCCTGGTCGAACTGGGCGCGGGCGCGGCCGACAAGACCCGGCTGCTGCTGGACGCGCTGCGCGACGGCGGCACCTTGCGCGGCTTCGTACCCGTCGACGTCAGCGAGAAGGCGCTGATAGGGGCGGCCGACCGGGTGCTGGCCAGCTACCCGGGCCTGTCCGTGCAGGCGGTGGTATCCGACTTCGAGGAGCATCTGGGGCTGCCGGATGACCCCGGGCCGCGGCTGGTCGCGTTCCTCGGCAGCACCATCGGCAATCTGCTGCCCGCGCAGCGGGCCGGGTTCCTGGCCTCGGTGCGGGCGCGGCTGCACCCGGGCGACGCGCTGCTGCTCGGCACCGACCTGGTCAAGGACCCGGACGTGCTGCAGCTGGCCTACGACGACCCGGCCGGGGTCACCGCCGCCTTCAACAAGAACATGCTGGCCGTGCTGAACACCCAGCTCGGCGCGAACTTCGAGCTTGACGCGTTCGACCACGTCGCGCTCTGGGACGCCGGCCACGAATGGATAGAGATGCGGCTGCGCTCGGCCGAGCGGCAGGCGGTCACCCTGCCATCGATCGGGCTCACGGTGGAGTTCGCCGCCGGGGAAGAGATGCGGACCGAGGTGTCCGCCAAGTTCCGCCGGGACGGGGTGGCCGCCGAGCTGGCCGCGGGCGGCTTCTCCATGCGGGACTGGTGGACCGACACCGGCGGCCAGTTCGGGCTGTCGCTGTCGGTCCCCGCGCCGGGTCAGTAACGAACGGTCAGGTGCGCCCGGCTGGCCGGCGGCTCGTAGGGCTCGGGCCAGAAGTCGGTGATCCGGCCGATCAGCCCATCGCCGTCCAGCTCGAAGAAACACAGCCCGGGCTGGGTGCCGCTGGCGTCGCTGAACCGGATCAGGCTCGCGGCCTGCCGGCCCTCGCCGACGATCCGCTCCACCGCGATGTGCCATTCGCCGGGAAAGCCCTCGGCGTTGAAGCGGAGATAGGCGTCCCGGCCGGTGACCTCCTCGCGGGACTGCGGAGCCTGGTACACGACCTGTGCACTGACCAGCCCGGCAAAGGTGTCCCAGTCCCTGGCCTCCGCCGCCGCCCAGTAGGCGGCCACGATCTCGTGCGCATTACTCATGGCTTTCTCCTATGTCAAGCTGCTCGGCCGGGCTGGGCGGCTGGCGTCGCGGTGCCGGCGAACCTAACGCCGGGGTGTGACAGCCACCGTGCCGCGCTCCAGCCACCGCAGCTGGACCTCGTCAAGCCGCAGCCGCCGGGCGAGCTCGCCGATCACCCGCTCGGCGTCGATCGACCCGCAGCTGAACAGGTCGATCGCGATCAGTTTCTGCTCCGGCCAGGTGTGGATGGCCAGATGCGACTCGGCCAGGATAAGCACCAGCGTCACCGCGCCGTTCGGGAACACGGCGTGACTGGTGCCGAGCACATGCCCCTGGCCGGCCCGGACGGCTGCGCTGGCCAGCGCGGTCAGCTCCCCGATGTCGGTGACCGGGGAAGCGGGGGTGAGCGCCGCATCGACCACGGCCAGCAGCTTGCCCGCCACTGGCGGCTGGCCGCCGGGCAGGCTCTTAGCTGGCATGATGTGGGAGGATAGCGCACCGCCCGCGGTGGCCGGGAGCCAGAGAACGCCAGATGGACGTTGATGTCATAGCCGCCGAGGTCGCCTCGGCAGTCGGGCTGGCCGAGGGGCCGGCCGGGGTCAGGGACGTGCTGCGGGTCATCGCGCACCACGAGCCGGTACCGACCCGCGAGGTGGGCCGGCTGGCCGAGCTGCCGGTCCCCATCGCCGCCGCGATCTGCAACGAGCTGCGCAAGCGCGGCGTGGTGGACCGGGCCCGGCCGGTCCGGCTGACCGCGGCCGGCCGGGCCGGGCTGGCCACGGCTGCCGGTAGCCCCGCCGGCGAGGCCGCCCTGAGCGGGGAGTGCCCGGCCTGCGGCGGCCGGGGGGTGACCATCCCGCCCGAGGCCGCCCCACTCCGGGCGGAGCTGGAACGGCTGGCGGCGGCGGCCCCCGGCGCGAAACTGGATCTCGACCAGACCCACTGCACGGTGGACACCAAGCTCCGCCGGGTGCTGCGGATGCAGGAGGCGGGTGCGCTGGCCGGGCAGCGGGTGATCCTGCTCGGCGACGACGACCTGATCTGCCTGGCCATTACGGCCTTCGCCGCGCTGCCCGCCGCCGGCCGGCCCGCCCGGCTGGTGGTGCTGGACTGCGACCCCGACCTGCTGAGCTACCTGGCCGGCCCGGTGGCCGCCAGCCCGGTGCCGGCGGAGCTGGTCGAGCACGACCTGCGGCAGCCGCTGCCGGCCGGCCTGGCGGCCGGTTTCGACGTGGCCTGCACCGACCCGCCCTACACCGTGGCCGGGGCAGAACTGTTCCTGTCCCGCGCGGTATCGGCGCTGGCGGCGGGGGCCGGGCGGCACGTGTTCTTCTCGTTCGGCGCCCGGCGGCCACAGCAGACGCTCGACATCCAGCGGCTCATCGCCGAACTGGGCCTGACCGTGCGGTCGCTGACACCGGGGTTCAACTCCTACGCCGGCGCGGGCATCCTGGCCGGCACCAGCCACCTCTACCACCTGCGCAGCACCAGCCAGACCCGGCCGGTCATCACCGGGCCCTACCCGGGCCCGCTGTACACCGCCGACACGCGGGCCACCGCCACCCGGCCGTATCGCTGCGCCGGCTGCGGTGCGGTGTACGAGGTCGGGCCCGGAGCCCAATGGGCGACGATCGCCCTGCTGAAGGCGGCCGGCTGCCCGCACTGCCACGGCACCGTGCTGCGGCCCATGCCGCTGAGCAGCGCCCGCGCGGCCGGTGGTGCTCCCGCGGCCGGCCGCGCCCCGGCCGCCGGGCCAGCCGGCTACGACATCCGGCCCGCCACCGAGGCCGACCTGGACACCATCGCCGGGTTCGAGATCGAGATCGCCCGGGTATCGTTCGGCGACGACGCCGTCGAGGACCGGCTGCTGCACCGCAACCGGGTGGCGGCGGCGCTGGGCCGGGCGGGCGAGGTGACCCTCGTGGCGGTGGCTGCGGGGGAGGGGACGGCCCCGGTCGGCTGGGCCTGGCTGTCCGGCCGCACCAACTCGCTCACCGGCGCCCGGTACGGCAACTTCCGCTCGCTCGCCACCGCCGACGTGCCCGATCGCAGCGCCATCGCCGAGCTGCTCATGCAGGCGGTGCTGGCGGCCGCGGACGCGGCCGGATTTCAGCACCTGGCGGGCAAGGTGCACGCCAGCAACCTGGGCATGCGCGCGCTATACCGCAAGCACGGCTTCGGCGCCACCCACCTGTCGATGGAACGACGCCGGCCTGGGGCACCGGCATGAGCGGGCCCGGCCCGGTCAAGTGCGTGGTCTGGGACATCGACAACACCCTGCTCGCCGGGGTGTACCTGGAGGCGGGGGACCGGCCGCCCCCCGCCGACCCGGTCCTGGCCGGCGTGCTGGCCGAACTCGGCGGGCGGGGCATCCTGCAGGCCCTGGCCAGTAAGAACCCGCCCGCCGCCGCCGAGCACACGGCCGCCGTCACCGGCTGGGAGTTCGCCGCGGCCGAGTGCGGCTGGGGGCGCAAGTCCGACGCCCTGGCCCGGATCGCGTCCGCGCTCGGCATCGGGGTGGACACCCTGGCCTTCGTGGACGACGACCCGGTCGAGCGGGCCGAGGTCGCGGCCGCGCTGCCGCAGGTGATGGTGCTGACGCCGGCCGAAGCCGCCGAGGCGTCCGGGTGGCCGGAGTTCAGCCCGCCGGTGGTGACCGCCGAGGCCCGCCGCCGCGGCCAGCTCTACGCCGAGCGCCAGCGGCGGCAGGCGGCCCAGCGGACGTTCGGCGGCACCCGCGACGAGTTCCTCCGCTCGGTCGGCACCGACGTCACCATCGCCCGGGCGGTCCCCGCCGACCTGCCGCGGCTGCAGGAACTGGCGGTGCGGACCCGCCAGTTCAACTCGGCGGCGGGATCGGCGTGGCCCGCGGGGGAGACGGCGCCCGGCTGGTTCGCCGGGCTGCTCGCCGACCCGGCCACCGACCTGCTCACGGTGCGGCTGCGGGACAGCTTCGGCGACGACGGCCTGGTCGGCGGCTGCGTCGTGGCCCGCGATGATCCGATGGCCTGGACCGTCCGGCTGCTGATGATGTCGTGCCGGGCGATGGGCCGGGGGGTGGCCGAGGCCCTGCTGGCCTGGCTCACCCGGCGGGCCGCCAGCCGCGGTGCGCGGACGCTGCGGGTGCCGTGCACGATCGACGAGCGGAACGTGCCGCTGCGGCTCGCGCTGGCCGGGGCCGGCTTCCGGGCCGCCGGCCCGGCTCCGGCCGGCCCGGCCAGCGCCGACTTCGGGCGGGACCTGGCCGGCCCGCTGCCCGCGCTGGCCGGCTGGGTGCATCCGGACCCGGTGGCCCCGCTGGCCGGCCCAGGCCCGGAGCCGGCATGAGCACCGCCGCCGACGCCACCGCCGGCGAGCTGCGGGCCATCCTGGCCGCCCTCACCGGCCGCGACGAGATGCTGGCCATCCCGGCGGGCACCTCGCTGTTCGGTGAGGCGGTGGCGCTCGACTCGCTCTCCGGCACGCTGCTGCTGCGCGAAATCCAGCAGCGGTTCGGGGTGGACGTGGCCGGTGAGGACCTGAACCTGGACGCGCTGGCCACGCTGGGCACGCTGGCCGAGTTCGTCGCCGCCCGCCGTGAGCCGGCCGGCTGATGCCCGGCCAGCCCGCCGTCCCCGGGTCTGTGCTGCCGCCACCGGCCGGGGTGGACCTGTGGTGGTTCGACGCCCGGGCGGAGATCCTGCGGCCAGCCGACGCAGCCGTTATGGATGCGGGAGAGCGGCAGCGGGCACGGGCCCGGCTGTTTGCCGCCGACCGCCACCGGTTCGAGGTGGCGCATGTGCGGCTGCGGCAGGTGCTCGCGGGGTACCTGGGAGCCGCGCCCGGGGACCTGTCGTTCGGCCGGGAGCGCTGCCCCCGCTGCGGCCGGGCGGCGGGCAGGCCGGTGCTGCGGCCCGGCCCCGGCCCGGGCGGCCGCGCGGCCCCCTGCTTCTCCCTCGCCCACTCCGGCGACCTGGTGCTGATCGCCGTGGCCAGCCGGCGGGTCGGGGCCGACGTGGAACGGGACCGGCCCGGCTGCGTCTGCCCGGTGACGGGCGTGCTCCATCCCGGTGACGCCGCCGGCCTGGCCGCCCTGGCCGAGCCGGACCGGCACCGGGCGGTTATCGGCTGCTGGGTGCGGGCGGAGGCGGTGCTCAAGTGCACCGGCGAGGGCATCGCGCACGGGCTGACCGGCCTGCGGGTGCGGCCGCCCGGCGCGGATGCCGGGCCCATCCGCCGCGTGCGCGGGTGCTCGCTGCGCGCGCTGGCCGCCCCGCCGGGCTACCAGGCCGCGCTGGCGCTGGCCGGCCCCGGGCCGGTGACCGCGGTCACCCCGCGGGCCATGGTCGGCCCGGCCGGGCCCGGTTAATCTCGGAGCCAGACCGGGACAGGCGCACGGAGGTGGCCATGGCGGCGGTGTTCGCGATCGATGCGTGCCGGACCGGCGTCGGGAAGATCAAGGGGGCGCTGGCCGGGGCCCGGCCAGACCACCTGACCGCCGAGGTCATCGCGGCGATGATGGCCCGCCACCCGTGGCTGGACCCGGCCCGGATCGACGACGTCTACTGGGGCGCGGCCAACCAGGCGGGCGAGGACAACCGGAACGTGGCCCGGATGGGCGTGCTGCTGGCCGGCCTGCCGGTGGAGGTGCCCGGGGCGACGCTCAACCGGCTGTGCGGGTCCGGGATGGAGGCGATCGCCGGGGCCGCCCGGATGATCGCTGCCGGCGAGGCCGACATCTGCCTGGCGGGCGGCACCGAATCGATGACCCGGGCGCCGTTCGTGCTGCCGCGGGCGTCCGAGCCGTTCCCGCGGGAGGCCGGGGTGGCCGACACCCGGCTGGGGTGGCGGCTGGTGAGCCCGCGGATGGCCGAGCTCGACCCGCCGGTCAGCCTGGGCGCGACCGCCGAGAACGTGGCCGAGCGTTACCGGGTCAGCCGCGAACGCCAGGATGAGTTCGCGCTGCGCAGCCATCAGCGGGCGGCGCAGGCCCAGCGGGACGGCCGGTTTGGCGGCGAGATCGTGCCGGTGGAAACCGGGTCCGGCACCCTGGCCCACGACGAAGGCGTCAGGGGCGACCTGACGATGGCCGAACTGGCGGCCAAGCGGCCCGCGTTCCGCCCGGGTGGCACCGTGACCGGCGGCAACTCCTCACCGCTCAACGACGGGGCGGCCTGCGTGCTGCTCGCCTCGGAGCGCGCCCTGGCCGGGGCCGGGGCCAGCCCGCTGGCCCGTTACGTGACCACCGCCGCGGCCGGCGTCCACCCCGACTACATGGGCATCGGGCCGGTCCCGGCAATGGGCAAGGTGCTCGCCAGGACCGGCTGGCCGCTCGACAGCCTCGACCTGATCGAACTGAACGAGGCGTTCGCGGCCCAGGCCGTGGCCGTGGCCGACGAGCTCAAACTGGACCCCGACCGGGTGAACGTGAACGGCGGGGCGATCGCCATCGGCCACCCGCTCGGCTGCTCGGGCGCCCGGCTTACCACCACCCTGCTGCACGAGCTGCGCCGCCGCGGCGGCACCCGGGGCGCGGCCAGCATGTGTATCGGCGTTGGCCAGGGCATCGCCACCTTCTGGGAAGCCGCCTGACGGCGCACGGACACCCGCGCTGGGTACATTCCTGTTCGTGCCGAACGTGACCGAACTCGACCTGCCCGTGTTCGACTACCTGGCCGACGACCTGACCGGAGAGGTCTATCACCAGCGGCTGGCCCAGGTGCGCAGCCAGGGCTGGCTGGCCACGGCCCAGCTGTCGTATGTCGTGCTCGACCGCGAGGCCGGCGAGTTCTTCCTGCGCTCCAAGGGGACCGCGTTCCCCGGCCGGGAGATCGCCGACCTGTTCGGCGTCACCGGGGGCCGGCTGCGTGAGCAGATCGACGCGAACATCCTCAACCTGACCGGCCTGCGGCACCGCCGGCTGCGGGCCCTGGTCGGGCCCGCGCTCAGCCCGAGCGCGGCCGAGGCCTGGCGGCCCGTCATGCGGGACCTGCTGGACCGGCTGTGGGCGATCCTGCAGCCCGCCACCTCGGCCGAGTTCGTCGGCGCGCTGGCCAAGCCCTACCCTTCGCTGATCATGGCGGCGGTGCTGGGCGCGCCCGAGCGGGACGCGCCCCGGCTGCACGAGTGGTCGCACTGGGTGCAGCAGCAGTTCGACATCCGGGCGCTGGCCAGCGACCTGGCCCGGATCGAGCAGGCGACCGCGGAACTGTATGACTATGTGGAGGCGCTGCTGGCGGAGCGGGCCGCCACCCCGGCCGGGGATCTGCTGTCCGGGCTGCTGGCCGCGCGGGCCGAAGGCGACCGGCTGTCCCATCCCGAATGCGTCAATCTGGTGCTGAACGTGCTCGCGGGCGGGATCGACACGGCCCAGAGCCAGCTCGCGCACGGCCTGCGGCTGTTCGCCGGGCACCCGGCCCAGTGGGCGCTGCTCGCCGAGCACCCGGAACTGATTCCGCAGGCAGTCACCGAGGTGCTGCGGTTCGAGCCGGTGACCCCGTTCACCGCCCGCATCTGCACCGCCCGGCTTGAGCACCGCGGCGTGGTGTTCCCGCCGGGCACCATCGTGGCCGTCTGCGCCGAGCGGGCCAACCGGGAACGCGCGGACGGCCGGCCGGCCGACGGCCCCGGCGGCGACGAGCGGTTCGACATCACGGTCAGCCGGGAGGAGCGGCTGCTCACCTTCGGGGCCGGCCCGCACTACTGCCTGGGCGCCAACCTGGCCCGGGCCGAACTGGAAGAGGCGCTGGCCTTCCTGGTGCCCAGGATGCCCGGCCTGGCCCTGGACGGTGAGCCGGAACTCGGCGGCGTGGAGGGCATCTACGGCATCGAGCGGCTCCCCCTGCGCTGGTCCGGCTGATCACCGGCTTTGGACCGGGCTGGTGCTGTCCGCCCTGTTCATACGCCACGGGGAGCAAGGGGTGGTGGACGAGGGGCGCCGTGACCGGGCCGTGATGAGGCCGGCTGGACCTCTTTCAGCAGGTTCTCGTCCCAGACAAGCACTCTCACCGCACCGACGTGGTAGACGCGGTCGGGGGTGCCGAAAACGCTGCGGATGGTAGTGGCGGGCCAGACCTGCACGATGAAGGTCGCGTCATGCAGCCGGGCGTCATAGCCGGGCGCCTGCGCTTCCCACTGCAGGGGGTAACAGCGGCCGCCGCGGAACACCACGACGACGACCTGGACGTGATTACCGGTAGCCAACGTCGTGGCGTTGCCAGTCCCGTACCCGCCCAGGCCATAGTGCAGATGGTGGACTAGCAGCCAGCGGGTGAGGCGCGCATGCGGGGGCGGCGCGGCAGGTGCCGACATGACGGTCGCGAGGCTCAGGACGTAGCCAGCGAGAACCGCGGCCGTCACCGGTGCCAGCCGGGCTGACAGCAGCCGTCTCCCCGCCATCCGCCCGGCCAGTGCGGCGGACAGCGGCAGCACCGCGCTGTAGATCCTGGCCGAGTACGGCCGGTCGCCCGGGGTGAGAAGGATGTACGCGAGCAGGTTGATCAGCACCGCAGCCACGAGTAGCTGGTCGACGAGGCTCAACCGCCGGAACCGCCAGAGCGCGGCACCCACCCCCCAGATCGCCAGGCCGAGCCCGGCCAGGTGCAGCAGCGCCAGGCCGCGGGTAAGCGCCGCGGTGTGGCTCGCCGCGCTCGCCCCGAACAGCAGCGCCAGCCCCTGAGGGATCATATTGAGGTGCGCCAGCAGCCGCGGCCATGGCACCAGCCTGGCCCTGACCGGCCAGACCGTGAACCCGCCGTGGGCGGCGATGACGGCGAGAATTGCGCTGGCGAGCCCGACGGCGGCGACGGCGGCGACGGCGAGCGAGAGTTCCAGCCAGCGGGACCGCAGTGGCTGGCGGCGCACCGTGCCGTAGCAGACACGCCCGGCGCATATCGCCAGCAGCGGCAGCACCGCCGTGACCGCAAGCACTTTGTCCGCCACCAGCCCGTAGGTCAGCACTACCCCGGTGAGCGTGGGCACCCACCAGCGTGGCGGTGCCCGGTCCAGCAGCAGCAGCACGGCCAGCACCGGCACGGCGGAGCCGACGTGATCGGGAGCGAGCATGAGCACGCGCACCCCGGCTGCCTGCGGGGCGAGCATGATGCCGCCCGCCAGCAGCATCCGGGCGATCGCGGGCCAGCCAGCCGCCCGCCCTCTGGCCAGCCAGGCCGCGCCGAGCACCAGCAGTGTGTAGGTGAGGCCCGCCGCCACATGCACCACGTCTGGTCTGAGGCCGCGTACCGTCTCGATGAGCATGTACTCGGGCAGTTCGGTCGTGTAGAACGAGACGTCTGACAGCCACCAGCCATGCAGCAGCCAGTTTCCGCGCAGCATGCTCCATGCCTGCAGGGCGTTGCCCGCGCCATCGGAGGTGACCGGTGCCGTCCGGGATACGGTGACATAGCAGAGGGAAAGCCCGGCGGCCACGAGCAGCAGCGCGGAGGCCGTCAGCACCCGGGAGCGCCACCGGGGAGCTGGCGCGGCGTGGGCCAGTAACGCTGAGTCTGCGTGAGCGGGCGGGCCGCCACGCGCTCGCATCGTCATTTGTTCGTCCGTGCCTTTGGGCTCCCCGGGTGATTGTTGCATCCGCATGGATGGTCCTGTTTGTTCATCGGCCGGATCTGTCCGGGATCCACGCTGGCCTGCTCGCGTCGGTCCTGGGCGTGCCGACGGAACGGTTTACCTGGTGCCGGTAGGGTCGGCAGCGAGCAGCGAGCAAGGGGGCGTCCACGGTGGCGCGAGCCGACGGCGGGGCGACAGCCGGCACTGCCGCGCCCACGGACGACCAGGGCCGCATCCTCACCGTGCCGAACGCGATCAGCATGGCCCGGCTGGCCGGGGTGCCGGTGTTCCTGTGGCTGGTGCTCGGCCCGAAGGCGGACGGCTGGGCGGTCGGCCTGCTGATCGCGGCGGGCCTGTCCGACTGGCTGGACGGCAAGATCGCCCGGGCCTGGAACCAGCAGAGCCGGCTCGGGCAGGTGCTCGACCCGGCCGCCGACCGGCTCTACATCGCCGCCACCGTGGTCGGCCTGGCGGTCCGGGCCATCATCCCGTGGTGGCTGGTGGGACTGCTGGTGGCCAGGGAACTGGTGCTGGGCGCCGCCCTGCTGGTGCTGCGCCGGCACGGGTACGGCCCGCTCCAGGTCAGCCTGGTCGGCAAGGCCGCCACCTTGTGCCTGCTGTACGCGTTCCCGCTGCTCTTCCTGGGCGACCACACCGGGACGCTGGCACTGGCCGCGCGGATCATCGGTTGGGCATTCGCGATCTGGGGAAGTGCCCTGTACTGGTGGGCCGCGGCCCTGTACCTGCGGCAGACGGCCGGGCTGGTCCGGGGTCACGGTGAAATGATGGGAAACGCGCCGCCCAGTGAAAGGGAGACGGGTCGCCGGTGAAGGCAGTGGTGATGGCGGGCGGGGAGGGCACCCGGCTGCGCCCGATGACCGCCAACCAGCCCAAGCCGCTGCTGCCGGTGGTCAACAAGCCGATCATGGAGCACGTGCTGCGGTTGCTCAAGCGGCACGGCTTCGCCGAGACCGTGGTTACCGTCCAGTTCCTGGCCTCGCTGGTGCGCAACTACTTCGGTGACGGCGAGGACGTGGGGATGAGCCTCACCTACGCCACCGAGGAGACCCCGCTGGGGACGGCCGGCAGCGTGAAGAACGCCGAGGACGGGCTGCGGTCCGGGCCGTTCCTGGTGATCTCCGGAGATGCGCTGACCGACATCGACCTGTCCGCCATGGTGAAGTTCCACAAGAAGCAGGGCGCACTGGTCACGGTCGGTCTGACCCGGGTGCCGAACCCGCTGGAGTTCGGCATCATCATCGTGGGCGAGGACGGGCGGATCCAGCGCTTCCTGGAGAAGCCCACCTGGGGCCAGGTGTTCTCCGACACCGTGAACACCGGCATCTACGTGATGGAACCGGAGGTGCTGGCCGAGATCCCGGCCGGCATCCCGGCCGACTGGTCCGCCGACATCTTCCCCCAGCTGCTCAAGTCCGGCGCGCCGCTGTACGGCTGGATCACCGACGGGTACTGGGAGGACGTCGGGTCGCATGAGAGCTACCTGAAGGCCCAGGCGGACGCGCTGTCCGGCAAGGTCGACGTGGAGATCGACGGCTTCGAGGTGTCACCCGGGGTGTGGGTGTCCGAGGACGCCGAAGTGGACCCCGAGGCGGTGCTGGCCGGCCCGCTGTGCATCGGCGACTACGCCAAGATCGAGGCGGGTGCGCAGTTGCGCGAGTTCACCACCGTCGGCAGCAACGTGGTGGTGCGGGAGGGCGCCTTCCTGCACCGCGCGGTGGTGCACAACAACGTCTACGTCGGCCAGGGCACCACCCTGCGCGGCTGCGTGGTCGGCAAGAACACCGACGTGATGAGCTCGGTCCGGATCGAGGAAGGCGCCGTCGTCGGGGACGAATGCCTGATCGAGGCCGAGGCGTACCTGTCCGCCGGGGTGAAGGTCTACCCGTTCAAGACCATCGAGGCCGGCGCGGTCGTCAACACCAGCGTCATCTGGGAGTCGCGGGGGCAGCGCACCCTGTTCGGCCCGCGCGGCGTGTCCGGGGTGGTCAACGTCGAGATCACCCCGGAACTGTGTGTCCGGCTGGCCAGCGCCTATGCCACCACGCTCAGGAAGGGCTCGGTGGTCACCACCTCCCGTGACGCCTCCCGGGCGGCCCGGGCGCTCAAGCGCGCGGTGCAGGGGGCGCTCAACGCCACCGCCATCAACGTGGTGGATCTGGAGGCCCAGCCGCTGCCGTTGGCGAGGTTCCATACCGCGCGCGGGGAATGCAGCGGCGGCATCGCGTTCCGCACTACCCCGGGCGATCCGCAGTCGGTCGACATCATCTTTCTCGACCAGCGCGGCACCGAGCTGTCCCAGGCGGCGGCGCGCAAGCTGGAGCGGGTGTTCTCCCGGCAGGAGTACCGCCGCGCCTTCCCCGGTGAGATCGCCGAGCTGAGCTACCCGCCGCGGGTGGTCGAGTCGTACGCGGCCGAGCTGCTGCGGTCCGTCGACATGACCGGGGTACGGGAGGCGGCCCTGAAGGTCGTGGTCGACTGCGCCGGCGGCACCGCCTCGCTGGTGCTGCCCGGCCTGCTCGGCCGGATCGGGGTGGACGTGCTCACCGTCAACAACCGGCTCGACGAGGCGTCACCCACCCAGAGCCTGGCCCAGAGCCGGGCCGGCATGCAGCGGCTGTCGGAGCTGGTGGCCTCCGCCCGTGCCACCTTCGGGGTGCGGTTCGACCAGGTTGGCGAGCGCATCCAGCTCGTCGACGACAACGGTGCGATGGTCAGCGACGACCGGGCGCTGCTGGTCGTGCTGGACCTGATCGCGTCCGAGCGGCGGAAGGGCCGGGTGGCGCTGCCGGTCACCACGACCCGGGTCGCCCAGAAGGTGTGCCGGTTTCACGGCGTGGACGTGACCTGGACGCCGACCTCGCTGCACGGCCTCACCGAGGCGACCGCGGCCGATGACGTCATCTTCGCGGCGGATGGCCGGGGCGGGTTCGTCGTGCCCGAGTTCAGCCGGAACCTGGATGGCATCGCCGCCTTCGTCCGGCTGCTCGGGCTGGTCGCGCGCACCCGGATGACACTCAGCCAGATCGACGCCCGGATCCCCAAAGCGCATCTGCTCAAGCGCTCGATGCCGACCCCGTGGGCGGCCAAGGGCAGCGTCATGCGGACCGTGGTGGAAGCGGCGGCCGGCCGGGTGATGGACACCACCGACGGGGTGAGGGTGGTCGAGCCGGACGGCGGGTGGGTGCTCGTGCTGCCCGACCCCGAGGACGCGGTCACCCATCTGTGGGCCGAAGGCGCGGACGCCGACTCGGCCCAGGCGCTGCTCGACGAATGGGCCGCGGTCGCGGAGCAGGCGGGCGGCTAAGGCCCCCGGTGCCACGGACGGCGGCCGCCCGTGGGCTCTGGGTAGCTGGCGGCAGGCAAGCACCAGCGCAGGCTGCCGAGTGGCCAGCGCCGATGTCCTGTGCGTGAGAGAATTTCAGCCTGATCTGCCAGTGGCCCAGAATGTACCGGAGGTACCA
>DATDGI010000401.1:0-12707 GCA_036522155.1 Streptosporangiaceae bacterium | reverse complement strand
GACCTCACCAGCGGGCCTCGCGGACGCACTGGCCCGGGTCATTCCGGCCCCGCTCGCCCCCCCGCCCGCGCCCCCCGGCCCGGGGACCGACCCCGGCTGGGGTGAGATGCGCCCCGGCCAGGACACCGGCCGCCACTACTACCAGTTCACCGACGAGCAGCCCGGCCAGCCTGCCTGGCCCGGCCCTGGCCGCCCGGGCCGCCCGGGCCGCCGGGCCGGGCGTGCCAGGGGCAGCCGCACCCCGGTGCCCCGGGCCGCGCTTGGCATCGGCGCGCTGCTGGCCGTGGTGGTGCTGGGGGTCGCCGTGTGGGCTCTCATGCACCACGGCAGCCCGGCCAGGACCGGCCACGGCCACGCGTCTAGTCCGGCGTCATCGACGCCGCCGACGTCGGCGACCGTGCTCACCCCGGTCAGCGCGCATGGCTTCGACGCGCTCAGCACCCCGGCGCAAGACCCCGGGAACGAGAACGACGCACAGGCCAAGTTCGCCATCGACAACAACCCGGCCACGTTCTGGAACACCCAGTACTACCTGGGCAGCCCGGTGTTCGGTGGTACCAAGACCGGCACCGGGCTCATCCTCGACATGGGCAAGCCGGTCAGGCTGGCGTCGGTGGAAGTCACCCTCGGCTCCATCCCCGGCGCCGACGTGCAGATCGAGCTGGGCAACAACAACACCCGGGCGCAGTCCACCCTGTCCACGTTCACGACCGTGGCCCGGGCCACGAATATCGGCGGGACCTACACCTTCACTGTGCACAGCCATGCCACCGGCCGGTACGTGCTGGTCTGGTTCACCAGGCTGCCGCCCGAGTCCGCCTCGTCCCAGAACAAGTTCGAGGCGAAGATCTACAACGTCGTCGTCCGAGGCTCCAGCTGACACCCCCTGGGGACGAGCCAGCCGACACCGACTTGCTCCGGCGGCACGTGTCCGGCGACACCGACGCGTTCGGGATCCTGTTCGCGCGCCATCGGGACCGGTTGTGGGCGGTGGCGGTGCGCACGCTGGGCGACCCCGACGATGCCGCGGACGCTCTGCAGGACGCCATGATCTCCGCTTTCCGCCGGGCGGGCAGCTTCCGCGGCGACTCGGCCGTCACCACCTGGCTGCACCGGATCGTCGTCAATGCCTGCCTCGACCTGCTCCGGCGGCGGGCGGCCCGGCCCGCCACCGGCGGGCTGGCGGCCGAGGCGATGGACGCGCTCGCCGTCTCTGGCCCCGGCCGCCCGGGGCAGGCTGACAGCGACACCTCGCTGGATGTCACGGCCGCGCTGCGGACCCTCCCGCCCGAGCAGCGGGCCGCGCTGGTGCTGGTGGACATGCTCGGCTATCCGGTGGTGGAGGCGGCCGGGGTGCTGGGCGTGTCCGAGGGCACGGTGAAAAGCCGCTGCTCACGTGGCCGGGCCCGGCTGCTGCCCCGGCTGGCGCATCTCCGCGGCCCGGCGGTCAGCGCGGTGCCGGGGATCGCCAGGACCGTCCCGCCGGCGTCACCGCCCAGTCCCGGACCGGGGAACCGTGCGGCCGCCGGGACCGTCCCGCCGCAGCCACAGCCCAGGCCCGGACCGGGGAACCGTACGCCCGCCGGCGACGTCTCACCTGCGGAGGGAGGGGGTGAAAGCCGGTGAGAGGCCACGTCAGCGCCGAAACCATGGCCGATTTCCGTGCGGGCCTGCTGCCTGCCCGCAAGGCCGCAGCGATCAGCGCGCACCTGTCCGCCTGCCCGCGCTGCGCGGAGCTGGACGCGCAGCTGGCGGCGGTGACCTCGCTGCTGGCGGCCGCCCCCGCGCCGCCCATGCCCGCCTCACTGGTGGCCCGGCTGGATGCTGCGCTGGCCGCCGAGGCCGCCGCCCGTGCCGGGGCGGCACCGGCTGCCGCCCGGAAGGACGTGGTCCCCGGCACCACCATCGCGCGGGAGCCGGCGGCGGGCGCCCCGGCGGGACCCGGCCCCATACCGCCTAGCTCCGTCCCGGACGGCCCCACCCCGCATGTGCCCACCCCGCATGGCCCCACGGCTCCCGTTCCCCGCCCGCATGGCTCCCGGCGCCGGGCCGGACGGGCTGAGCGCGCCGGGCGGGGCCCGGGGCGCGGCAGCGGGACCCGGCCGCCGTCCCGGCTGGCGCTGCGCATCGCGACCGCGGCCGCGGCGATCGTGCTGGTGGCCGGCGGTGGGTACACCGTCGCCCGGGTGCTGGCGGGCGCGGGTTCTGCCTCCACGCCGTCGGCGGCGGCGGCCCCGCACAGCGTGGTCAGCCACGGCCTGGCCAGCCGCAGCGCGGCCAGCGGCCTCGCTCCCCTGCCCAGTGCCAATGCCGCCGCCCAGCCGCCGGCTGTCCGCAGCGGGACCAGGTACCAGCCCGGCCTGCTCCGCGCACAGGTGCGCTCGGTGCTGCGCCGGTTCCCGGCGGGCGCGACCGCGGTACCGCCCGCGTTCCGCGCGAACGAGACCGGGTCGGCGGCCACGTTCCCTCGGCTGGCCGCCTGCGTGAGCCGGGTGGCCGGCGCCGCCCGGCCGCGGCTGGTGGACATTGCCAGCTACCGCGGCCGCCCGGTGGCGGTCATCGTGGTGCCGGTGACGGGCAGTTCCGCGCTGCGGGTGTGGCTGGTGGGCACCGCCTGCCCCGCTCACGGCGGCGATGTGATCGCGCACTTCAGCCTGGCCGGCACCGGCTGACACCGGACCCGGCAGCCGGGAATCTCCGGGGCCGGGGATCGGTTGTTGGGGATGCGAAATTAAGCGAAAGGCGAACAGGTGACCGGCATCCGCGACGTGATCATCATCGGCTCGGGCCCGGCTGGCTACACCGCGGCGCTGTACGCGGCACGGGCGCAGTTGCGGCCGCTGGTGTTCGAGGGCGCGGTCACCGCGGGCGGCGCGCTCATGACCACCACCGACGTCGAGAACTACCCCGGCTTCCCGGATGGGGTGCTCGGGCCGGACCTGATGGACGCCATGCGGAAGCAGGCCGAGCGGTTCGGCGCGGAGCTTGTGGCCGAGGACGTGACCGAGGTGGACCTGGCCGCTGACCCCAAGCGGGTCACCGTCGAGGGCGACGTCTACCTGGCCCGGACAGTGATCATCGCGACCGGCTCCCGGTACCGGGAACTGGGCGTCGAAGGCGAGAAGCGGCTGGGCGGGCACGGGGTGTCCTGGTGCGCGACCTGTGACGGCTTCTTCTTCCGTGACGCCGACATCGTGGTGGTCGGCGGCGGCGACTCGGCCCTGGAAGAGGCCACCTTCCTCACCCGGTTCGCCAGGTCGGTAACCCTGGTGCACCGCCGCGACGCGCTGCGGGCCTCCAAGATCATGCAGGAACGCGCGTTCGCCAACCCGAAGATCACGATCCGCTGGAACAGCGTCGTGACCGAGGTGCTGGGTGAGAAGAAGGTGAGCGGCGTGCGGCTGCGTGACACCGTCACCGGTGAGGAGAGCACGCTGCCGGTCGGCGGCGTGTTCGTGGCCATCGGCCACGACCCGCGCACCGACCTTTTCGCCGGCCAGCTGGCCACCGACCCGGACGGTTACCTGCTGGCCGAGCAGCCGACCACCCGCACAGCGATCCCCGGCGTGTTCGCCTGCGGTGACGTCGTGGACCGTACCTACCGGCAGGCGGTCACCGCGGCCGGCACCGGGTGCGCGGCCGCCCTGGACGCCGAGCGATACCTGGCGGCCCAGGAATCCTGAGCCCGTACGAAATACCGTGACAAGGAAGGAACCGAGCGTGGGTGCGACGAAGAAAGTGACCGACGAGACCTTCGAGGCCGACGTACTCAAGAACGAGAAGCCGGTGCTCGTGGACTACTGGGCGGAATGGTGCGGCCCGTGCCGGCAGGTCGCCCCGGTCCTGGAGGCGATCGCGGCCGAGCACGGCGACAAGATCGACATCGTCAAGCTGAACGTCGACGAGAACCCAGAGGTCACGCGGCGGTACGGGATTCTCAACATCCCGACCCTGGGCGTGTTCCGCAACGGCGAGGTCGTCAAGGAACTCGTCGGCGCCCGCTCGAAGTCCAGGCTGCTCGACGAGCTCGCCGAGTTCATCTGAACCCCGGCATCGCTGGCCGCTGGCTTTCTGCCCGCCCGGGGAGAAGGCCAGCGGCGGACCGGTTCGGCCGCTAGGCCAGCCGGAGTGCCCGCTCCGGGGTCATCGAGCCGAGCAGGCGCTCCAGCGCAACTTCGACATCTTCCCGCCAGGACACGGCGGTCTTGAGTTCCAGCCGCAGCCGCGGGAAGTGGTGATGCGGGCGGACCGTCTTGAACCCCACCGCCAGCAGGTAGTCCGCGGGCAGCACGCAGGATCCCTCCTCGCGCCGCAGGTCGCCGAACGCCTCGATGGCCTTGACCCCGCGCCGGGTGAGATCCTTGGCCACGCCCTGCACGAGCATCCGGCCCAGGCCGCCACCGGCGAACTCGTCCAGGATGTGGGCGGTCATCAGCAGGACCGCGTCCGCACTCACCGGGCTGGTCGGGAAGGCCACGGAGCGCGGGATGTAGAGCGGCGGCGCGTACAGCACGTAGCCGGCCGCCACCCCGTCCACGTAGGAAATCTTCCCGCAGCTGCCCCACTCCAGCAGCGTGCCTGAGATCCACGCCTCCTTCTCCAGCGCCGGGTCGCCTGCCGCCTGCGCCCGGGACTGGCTCACCGGGTCGAGTTCCCAGAAGACGCAGCGGCGGCACCGGTGCGGCAGGTCGTCGAGGTTATCCAGGGTGACGTTGGCGAGACGGCGTGGCACCTGGCACCTCTGTGATCAGATCGGACTGTGGTGACAACTGGGACAGCAGGGTGTTCTGTTCCCCGGTAGCGGCGGGCAGCTCATGCCCCCAGCCCGTACGCTGACAATGGTACTCACTGACATGAGGAGGGTGCGTGGCGGCCGACGACACGGCACCAGTCCCACCCAGCACTCCCGCCCCAAGTGAACTTGAGCCCCAGGAGTCACGGCGGATTCTGGCGTCCCAGGGGTCGCTGGTGGACCGCTATGTGGACCGCTACGCCGGGCGGGCGCAGGAAATGATCGCGTCCGAGATCCGGGCCCTGTTCGCGGTTGCGGCCCGGCCGGAAATCGTGTCCCTGGCCGGCGGCATGCCCTACATCTCCGCCCTCCCGCTGGACGCGGTCGGCGAGATGGCTGGCCAGCTCGTGGCCGACCGCGGTGCGGTGGCGCTGCAGTACATGTCGGCCCAGGGTGATCCCGGCCTGCGGGAGGCCATCTGTGACGTGATGTCGCTGGAGGGCATCCGGGCCCACCCGGACGAGGTGGTCGTTACGATCGGCTCACAGCAGGCACTCGACCTGATCACCCGGATCTTTGTCGACCCCGGCGATGTGGTCCTCGCCGAGGGGCCGTCCTACGTGGGGGCACTTGGCACCTTCGCCTCCTATCAGGCGAACGTGGTCCACGTGCCGATGGACGACGAGGGCCTCATCCCGGAGGCGCTCGCGCAGACGATCGCCGCCCTGGCTGGCCGCGGGCAGCGGGTGAAGTTCCTCTACACGGTGCCGTCCTTCCACAATCCGGGCGGGGTGACCCTTTCCGCCGCCCGGCGGGCCCAGGTGCTTGACATCTGCCAGCGGGCCGACCTGCTGGTGATCGAGGACAACCCGTATGGGCTGCTTGGGTTTGACGGCGAGCCGCTGCGGGCGCTGCGGGCCGACGACCCGCACGGTGTGGTCTATCTCGGCACGTTCTCCAAGACCATCGCGCCCGGGCTGCGGGTGGGCTGGGCCCTGGCCCCGCCCGGGATCAGGGACAAGCTGGTGCTGGCGGCGGAAGCGGCGGTGCTGTGCCATTCCAGCCTCGCCCAGCTGATGGTCCGGGAGTACCTGACCAGCCAGCCCTGGCAGGAGCAGGTCAAGGTATTCCGTGAGCTGTACCGGGAGCGGCGGGACGCGATGCTGGAGGCCCTGGCCGCGGTCATGCCGGACGGCTGCCGGTGGACCCGCCCGGCCGGGGGCTTCTACGTCTGGCTGCAGCTTCCGCCCGGGCTGAACTCCAAGGCGATGCTGCCCCGGGCCATCTCCTCCCGGGTCGCCTACGTGCCCGGGACCGGGTTCTTCACCGGCGGGGCCGGTGGCGAGTTCCTGCGGCTGTCCTACTGCTTCCCCGAGCCCGCCCGGATACGGGAGGGCGTGCGCCGGCTGGCCGAGGTGATCGGGACCGAGATCGAGCTGCGTTCCACGTTCCGTGGCCTGCTGCCACCGCTGCCCGGATCTGGCGCCGGCCCGGTCTTCCTGACCGGTCCCGCGGGCGCGGACACACCGCAGTGAGCGACCTGGGCCACATCCTCATCCTGGCCGGGGGCCTGTCCGCCGAGCGGGAGGTGTCGCTGCGCTCGGGCCACCGGCTGCGGGACGCCCTGCAGGAGGCCGGGGTCGAGGCCGAGGTAGCGGACGCCGACGCCGGGCTCATCGCGGCGATCACGGCCGACCCGCCCAGTGCCGTCTTCCCCGCCATCCACGGCGCCTACGGGGAGGATGGGTCGATCCAGGAGATCCTGGCGCTGCTCGGCGTGCCGTTCGTGGGTGCCACCGCCGACGCCTGCCGGTTCGCGTTCGACAAGCCGGTGGCCAAGACGGTCGCCCGGTCGGCCGGGCTGGCCACCCCGGCCTCGGTGACCTTGCCCAAGGAGACCTTCCACGACCTCGGGGCGGCGGCGGTGCTTGAGCGCATCGTCGCCACGCTGGGCCTGCCGCTGTTCGTCAAGCCCGCCCGCGGCGGGTCGGCGCTCGGCGCCAGCCGGGTGATGACCGCCGGGGAACTGCCCGGCGCGATGATCGCCTGTTTCGCCTACGGCGACACCGCGCTGATCGAGCAGTGCGTGCTCGGCACCGAAGTCGCGGTGGGGGTCATCGACCTCGGTGAGGGCCCGCAGGCGCTGCCAGCGGTCGAGATCCTCCCCCCGCCCGGGGGGTATGACTACGCGGCCCGCTACACCGCGGGCCAGACCCGGTTCTTCACCCCCGCCCGGCTGTCCGGGAACGAGGCCGCCGCTGCGGCGGCCGCGGCGGTCACCGCGCACCGGGCGCTCGGCCTGCGCGACCTGTCGCGCACCGATCTGATCATCGCCGGCGGCCGCCCGTTTTTCCTGGAAGTCAACGTGGCGCCCGGCATGACCGAGACCAGCACACTGCCCATGGCGATGGAGGCCGCCGGGCGGGCACTCGGGATGGTCTGCCGTGACCTGCTCGGTGCCGCGGCCGCCCGCGGCAACTGACCGGCGGCCGGCCACCGGTGACCCCACCCAAGAGCTTCGGCAGTGACAACCACGCCGGCGCGCACGAGGCCGTGCTGCGCACGCTGGCCGCGGCCAACACCGGCGATGCCGTCGCCTACGGCGAGGATCCGTGGACGGCGCGCGCCGCCGCCGAACTGCAGGCCATGTTCGGAGCCGCGGGCGGGGTGTTCTTCGTGTTCAACGGGACCGCGGCCAACGTGCTGGGGATCAGCCTGCTGCTGCGGCCGTACGAGGCGGTTATCTGCGCGGAGAGTGCGCACCTCAACGTGGACGAGTGCGGGGCCGCCGAGCGGATCCTGGGCTGCAAGCTGCTTCCCGTCCGGGCGGCAGACGGGAAGCTGACTCCAGGACTGGTCGCCAGCCGGCTCGGCGGGCGCGGTGACCAGCACCGGGCGCAGCCGCGGGTGCTTGCGATCTCCCAGGTGACCGAGTACGGGACCTGCTACTCGCTGACCGAGCTGGCGGAGCTGTCCGCGTTCTGCCGGGCCGAAGGGCTGCGGCTGTTCGCCGACGGCGCCCGGCTCGCCAACGCGGCCGCCTGGCTTGACTGCCCGCTGGCGGACATCGCCGCGCACGTGGACGTGCTGAGCTTCGGCGGTACCAAGAACGGCGCGGTCGGCGCCGAGGCGGTGGTGGTCATGGCGGCCGATCTGGCCGCGGGCGTGGACTTCCAGCGCAAGCAGCAGATGCAACTGGCGTCCAAGATGCGTTACCTGTCGGCGCAGTTCCTCGGCCTGCTGGCCGACGGGACGTGGCTGCGCAACGCCAGCCACGCGAACCTGATGGCCCAGCGCCTGGCCGACGGCGCCGCCGCCGTGCCCGGGGTGACGCTGTGGCAGCCCGTCCAGTCCAACGCCGTGTTCGCGGTGCTGAACCCGGCCCACATCGAACGGCTGCAGCGGGACTGGCACTTCTACGTTTGGGACGAGGCGGCCCACGTGGTCCGGTGGATGACCGCATTCGACACCACCGAGGCTGACGTGGACGCCTTCCTGGCCAGCATCCGGGAGACGGCCCGTTTCACGTGAAACGAGCCGTCCACGGGCGGCTCAGGCGCGGCCGTTCCCGGGCAGATCCACGGACATGGCGGACACGATCCGCTCCAGGTCCTCGACGGAGGCGAACTCCACCACGATCTTGCCCTTCACGATCTTCCCTTTGCGGCGCCCGAGTTCGACCCTGACCCTGGTCTCGAACGCGTCCGACAGCCGCCCGGCCAGGTCGCTGAGCGCCGGGTCGGCGGGCTCCTTCATGACGGCCCGGCGCGGCTTGGGCGCCTCGTCGCCCCCCATGGCCACGATCTCCTCGACCGCCCGCACCGACAGCCCCTCGGCCACGATCCGGAGGGCGAGGCGCTCCTGGGCCGCCGGGTCGTTCAGCCCCAGCAGGGCCCGCGCGTGGCCCGCGCTGAGCACCCCCGCGGCCACCCGGCGCTGTACCGCGGATGGCAGGTTCAGCAGCCGGATGGTGTTGGAGATGTGCGGCCGCGAGCGGCCCACCTTCCTGGCCAGCTCATCGTGGGTCGCCCCGAAGTCATCGAGCAGCTGCTGGTAGGCCGCCGCTTCGTCAAGCGGGTTGAGCTGTTCCCGGTGCAGGTTCTCCATCAGGGCTTCGCGCAGCAGGTCGTCATCGCTGGTCCCGCGGACGATGGCGGGGATGTGCTCCAGCCCGGCCCGCTGGCTGGCGCGCCAGCGGCGCTCACCCATGATCAGCTCGTAGTGCCCGGGCATGACCGGGCGCACCACCACCGGCTGGAGCAGCCCCACCTCGGTGATGGCGGACGCCAGTTCGTTCAGCGTGTCCTCGTCGAAGTTCCGCCGGGGCTGGCGCGGGTTCGGGGTGATCGCGCCGATCGCGATTTCCTCGTAGTAGGTGCCATCGGCGACGGCGCCGTCGGCGCTGGCCAGGACCCGGCCTGCCGATGGGCCAGCGGCTCCTTCTCTGGCACCGGTCCATGTCACGGCGGTAGGCGCGGTCGGGATGAGGGCCCCGAGGCCCTTTCCCAGTCCCCGCTTCTGCTGGGCCATTGCTTCTCCTCGCACTACCGCTTCCGTGACGGTTCCGGTCCTGGGCAGGCGCCGCCGGAGTCCCGGCCGCCGCTCAGCGCCCTGCCCGCGGTCCCAGTAGAGCATCCCATCCCGCTGGCCCGCACCACCTCACGGTTGGGTGGGCCGGGCGGGAGTCAGCCCAGCCGACCCAGCGAGGCGGCCCGGTCGGCGACCTCCCTGGCCGCCTCCAGGTAGGCCTGCGCGCCACTGGAGCCGGGGTCGTAGGTCATGACCGACTGGCCATAGCTGGGTGCCTCCGAGACCCGGACGCTCCGTGGGATGACCGCGCCCAGAACGACGTCCCCGAAGTGATCCCGGACCTCCTCGGCCACCTGCGAGGCCAGCCTGGTCCGGCCGTCATACATGGTCAGCAGGATCGTCGACACGTACAGCGTGGGGTTCAGGTGGCTCCTGACCAGGTCGATGGTGCGGAGCAACTGCTCCAGCCCCTCCAGGGCGTAGTACTCGCACTGGATCGGGATGAGCACCTCCGCCGCGGCCACCAGTGCGTTGACCGTCAGCAGCCCCAGGGACGGGGGGCAGTCGATGAAGATGTAGTCAAGGCTGGCCGTGTCGTAGTCGCTCAGGGCGCGGCTCAGCCGGCCCTCCCGTGCGACCAGGGGGACCAGTTCGATCTCCGCCCCGGCCAGGTCGATGGTGGCCGGGGCACAGTAGAGCCCGGGAATCTCCGTCACCGGGCGCACGATGCCGGCCAGCGGGTGGTCCTCGACCAGGACGTTGTACACCGAGGTGGTCCCGGCCCGGTGCTCCACATCCAGCGCCGTCGAGGCGTTCCCCTGCGGGTCAAGGTCGAGAACCAGGACCCTGGCCCCGTGCATGGCCAGGCTGGCCGCGAGGTTGACGGCGGTGGTCGTCTTGCCGACCCCGCCCTTCTGGTTGGCGATCGTGATGAGGCGGCATGAGCGTGGCCGGGGCCATTGCTGGCCGCGCCCGCCCAGGGCGGCCAGGGCGTCTTCGGCTCCGGGGGCGGGCGGGCCTGCCGTCAGCACGCCCGCACCACCCGATCCGGCCACCGGGCGGCCGCCACCTGATCCTGCCCTCACCGCGTCATCCCCCCGCAGTTGCTCATCACCGGTTGCCGCGCCACTGGGGCCACCGGGGCCGGTTTCACGTGAAACCGCCGCCGACAGTGCCCGGCGCACCCGCTCGGGTGCCCGCTCTCCTGCCTGCCCACCTGGTTGCGACAATGCCTCTCGCTCCTCATCCGCCCCCGTCCGACGGATCTCACCCGGAGCGGCGCTCCCATGCCGGCGCGGCCAGCCAAGCCCGCTCGTTTCACCGTGCAGCTCGCCCCCGGCCAGAGTGGTGTCAGGCCGCTGTGACTCGCGTGGCCAGCCCACCCCGTCTGCGGACGCCATCACCGCTCCTCTCGCCGCGGCCGCGCCGCTCCGCCCGCCGGCCGGCTCGCGGCCAGCCTGACCACTGTCGCAGCGGGATCGACCTTACCGCGCCCGGCGCGGACAACCGCCACCTCCGTCACGCCCAGCCGCCGGAGCACCTGACGGGCGGCCGCCACCTCCCGCTCGGCCCCGGCACCCTTGATGGCGAGCACGATTCCGCCCGGCCTGGCCAGACTCAGCGCCAGCGGCGCCAGCCGGGCCAGCGGCGCGACCGCGCGCGCCGTGACGCAGTCGGCGGCCAGCTTCCCGGCGAAATCCTCCGCCCGGCCGTGCAGCACCGTCGCGTTCGCCAGGCCCAGTGCCGCCACACATTCGGAGAGGAAGGTCACCCGCCGCTGCATCGGCTCCAGCAGGCTCACCGTCACCTCCGGCAGCAGCAGGGCCAGCACGATCCCGGGCAAACCAGCGCCGGAGCCGAGGTCCACCAGCGAGCCCGGGCAGGGGACCAGTTCGGCAACCGCCGCACTGTTCAGCAGGTGCCGCTCCCACAGCCGGGGGATTTCGTGCGGCCCGATCAGGCCCCGAGCCACGCCCGGGCCGGCCAGCATCCGCGCGTATTCCTCCACCGCCGCCAGCGTGGGCCCGAACATCTGCTGTGCCGCGGGTGGCGGCGGGGGCAGGGCCAGCGCTGGCTGATCCATCACCATCCCAAGCGGATCATCAGTCCCACTGGCATCAGTGGCTGGGGGCCGGGGACGCGGGTTCCAGCGTCACAGCGGGCTCCTTCAGTAGGCCGCAGCCGGACGGCGGCCAGCTGGATCCGGCCAGCAGCCATCGGCTGGGCGGTGGCCCAGGGCCGCCGTCAGCCCGCTGGGAGGACGACCACCCGCCGGTTGGGCTCCTCGCCCTCCGACTCGCTGCTCAGCCCAGCGGCCGCTACCGCGTCGTGCACGATCTTGCGCTCGAACGGGGTCATCGGGTCGAGGCGGCGGGCGACCCCGGTCCGGCTGACATCCTCGGCGGCTTCTTGTCCGAGTGCCGTCAGCTCAACCCGGCGGCGGGCCCGGTAACCCCCGACGTCCAGCATGATCCTGGTCCGCACGCCCGTCTGCCTGTGCACCGCCAGCCGGGTGAGTTCCTGCAGGGCTTCCAGCACTTCGCCGTTGCGGCCGACCAGTTCGGACAGGGTCGCCCCGACCACCGACACCAGCGCCCGGTCGCCCTCGACGTCCATGTCGATATCGCCGTCGAGGTCGGCGACGTCGAGCAGGCCTTCCACATAGTCGGCCGCTATCTCGCTCTCCTGCTCCAGATCCGCCACGTTGCGCGGGCGTGCGGGCGGTTCCTCCCCGGCTCCGTCCTCGCCCTCTTCGCCGTCAGCGCCGTCTTCGCCGCCGTCAGCGAGCACGTCGTCCAGGTCGTCATCCGCGCCCGCCTGCACACCGTCGCCCGCCTGCACATCGTCCAGGTCGCGGGCCTCGCTCGCCCCGGTGCTGCGCCCGGCGTCGTCCGTGCCGTCGCCGGCGAGGCCGCTGCCGGTCATCGCGCTCAGCCCGGCCGGCCCCGGCTCATGCTCAGCTGGTGACTCGCCGGCGGCCGCTGTTTCCTCTGCGGTGCCGGGCAGCTCATCCGGGTTCTCCGTGTCGGTCACGGCCGCCATGTTCTCACTCTGGCTCACAACCGGGTCCTCCTCGTCGCGGGACCGCGCCGTCTGGGATCTTCAACGCCTTGCCTCCGGGTCACCGGCAGCCTCCCGGTTCACCGCCGGCCCGGCCGCGGTGTGACCACGGGTGCCGGGACGTCCCGGCCGTTAACGTGGCGCCGCCACGCCGACCGGGCCGTCACCGCTTGCCGGAGCGCTTTTTCCGCGACCGCCGGGCCGGCTGCTGCCTGACGAGCTTAGTCTCCGGCTGGGGCGGTGGTGGCTCGGGTTCAGCCCGGCGGGACAGCCTGCGCAGCACGCCCGAGCCGTTGGCAGGCGCCTGGCTGGCCCCGGTGGCGGAAACCCCGCCGGACGGCTTGCGCGGCGACTGCGTGCGGCCCGGGCCGGACGCCGGTGGCTT
>DATDGI010000400.1:0-1936 GCA_036522155.1 Streptosporangiaceae bacterium | reverse complement strand
ATCTGAAGTTCATCGTCAACGCTCGCACCGGAACGCTGGGTACGTACCTTCTGGATGCCGGAGTGTGTGCTGAACGCAAAGGACCTTAGCCTCGATCCACCGGTCAATATCGGGTAACGGGCGGCGTGCCAATGCGAAAGGTGCTCCTTGACCAGGAACGATGGGAGTTGTCGAAGCTTCCGGCGCCTGGTTTGAAGGAGCACCTGTCAGATGCGATTGTTCCATGTCCTGGCAAGGACGCACGCATCGTTTGATGACCCGAATCTGGTGTCGCGGGCCGGCCTGGTCCCGGTCATGGCCCTGGCACAGCGTGCCGGGCTCGCGGACCTGGTCGCGGAGCATGTCCGGCCGGGCGGGGACTGCGGCGTCAACGCGCACCTGAAGATCCCGTGCCTGGTCGCGGGGATGGCCGCGGGCGCTGACAGCATCGATGACATGGACCTGCTGCGGCACGGCGCGATGCCGGATCTGTTCGGCGGGATCCGGGCGCCGTCCACGCTGGGGTCGCATCTGCGTTCGTTCACCTGGGGGAACGTGCGCCAGCTGGAGATGGTGAACCGGGAGCTGCTGGGTGAGCTGGCGCGGCGGGCGCCGCTGCTGCCCGGAAGGGACACGCTGGCGTTCATCGATATCGACGCGATGCAGAAACGGGTCTACGGGCATCGCAAGCAGGGCGCCGGGTTCGGCCACACGAAGATCCAGGGCAAGTCGCTGCTGGTCCGGGGCCTGAACGCGCTGGCCGCCACGATCTGCACGCCGCTGGGCGCGCCGGTGATCGCCGCGACCAGGCTGCGCGGCGGGACCGCGAACTCTGCCCGCGGCGCGGCCCGGTTTGCCGCCGAGGCCATCAGCACCGCCCGCGCCACCGGATGCAGCGGGCTGCTCATCGTGCGGGCAGATTCTGCGTACTACTCCGCCGCGTTCTGCGGCGCGGTCCGCCGGGGCGGCGCCCGTTTCTCCGTCACGGTGAACATGGACCCCAAGATCAGCGCGGCGATCGCCGCCATCGGCGAAACAGCCTGGACACCGATCCGGTACCCGCGCGCGATCTGGGATGACCGGCTCCGCTGCTGGGTCTCCGACGCCCAGGTCGCCGAAGCGGAATACACCGCGTTCACCTCGAAGAAGGGACAGCAGATCACCGCCCGGCTGATCGTGCGCCGGGTCCGCGACCTGAACAAGCAAGCCGCTGCCGGGCAGGACGAGCTGTTCCCCGCCTGGCGCTACCACGCCATGTTCACTGACTCCCCGTTCCAGCTGGTCCAGGCCGAGGAGCAGCACCGCGACCATGCGATCGTGGAGCAGGTCTTCGCCGACTGGACCGACGGGCCGCTCGCGCACCTGCCATCGGGGTCCTTCCCCGCTAACGCCGCGTGGCTGGCCTGCGCCGCGATCGCGCATAACCTGCTGCGCGCTGCCGGGTCCCTGGCCAGCCTGGCCTACGGCAAGGCCCGCGGCGCCACCATCCGCCGCGACCTGATCGACGTCGCCGCCCGCACCGCCCGGCACAGCCGCGGCCACATCACCCTCCACCTGCCCCAAGCCTGGCACCGAGAACACGAATGGATGATCCTGTTCACCGCCGCCTGCGGACCTCCGGCCGCCGTGCCCTGACCCGCCCCGACCAAGTCACCGCACCCGCACGGCCAGATGGCACACACCAGCCCGGACGCATCAAGGACACAGGACAAGCCGCAGAACCGGTGAGCGGCAAGGCGGCGACGCCCATTTCAACGGTCATAAACACGAAGCGGCATCAGGACAAGCCCACGCTATTGGCCGGTTGAGTCGGCCTGGGGCGCGGCGCCGGGATTGCTCCTGGCCCGTTTCCCCAGGCCGCTCGCCGAACCCCGGCGAGCAACCGCTCGGCCTCGTGGCGGCCTGACGGCTGGCCCGGGCAGTCCTCGGCCGGCGGCGATCGGCTAGCGTCGGGACA
>DATDGI010000399.1:0-4638 GCA_036522155.1 Streptosporangiaceae bacterium | reverse complement strand
GCCTCCGCTAGAGTTCCCGTCCGCACGTGGCCGGTGGGGCCGCCCGTTTCGGGCAGTCCCACCGGCCACACCCCCGCGTCTGCCCGGCCGGGCGGAGGCGGGCATCGCGCGGCGGATAACTTGGTGGCATGAACGCCGCATATCCCCTGTCCGTGACCGAGCGGACCCGGCTGCGCCGCCACTCCGAGCGCGCCCGCGCCGACCGGGCCGAGCTGTACGAGGTGCTCGATGCCGGGATGATCTGCCACTTCGGGGTGATCATGGACGGCTCGCCGGTGGTACTGCCCACCGCCTACGGCCGCCGCGGGGACACCTTGTACCTGCACGGATCCTCGGCCAACCGGAGCATCCTGGCCGCCGACGGGCAGCCGGTCTGCGTCACCGTCACCCACCTCGACGGCCTGGTCTGCGCCCGGGCGGCGTTCAATCATTCAGTGAACTACCGCAGCGCGGTGGTGTTCGGCACGGGCGCGCTCGTCATCGATGATGCCGAACGCCTGGCGGCCTTCCGGGCCGTCACCGAGCACCTGATCCCGGGCCGGTGGGACACGCTGCGCCCGCCCACCCGCAAGGAACTCGCTGCCACCGCGGCGCTCGCCATCCCGCTCACGGAGGCCTCGGTGAAGATCCGCACCGGGCCGCCCGGCGACGACGAAGCCGACCTGGGCGCCGACGTCTGGGCCGGGGTGGTGCCGGTGGCCATGAGGTTCGGTGAGCCAGTGCCCGATCCGGCGCTCCGGCCGGGCATTGACGTCCCGGGCCACATCGAGGCGCTGACCGGCCGGGCGCGCGGGCGGTCAGCCGTGGCTGTGACCGGTTCCGGCCGGCCAAGACTCTAGGCTGGTGCAATGACGGACCGGCTGGTGTGGATCGACTGCGAGATGACAGGGCTCGACCTGGCCCGGGACGCCCTGATCGAGATTGCCTGCTTGGTCACCGACGGTGATCTGGCCGTGCTCGACGAAGGCGTGGACCTGGTCATCAAGCCGCCGGCCGAGGCCCTGGACCAGATGGCCGACGTCGTCAGGCAGATGCACTCCGCCTCCGGCCTGCTCGCGGAACTGGCCGTGGGGGTGACCCTGGCCGAGGCCCAGGACCAGGTGCTCAGTTATGTGCGCGGCCACATCGGCGAGCCGCGCAAGGTGCCGCTGTGCGGCAACTCCATCGCCACCGACCGTTCTTTTATCGCCCGCGACATGCCCGAACTCGACGCCTACCTGCACTACCGGATGGTGGACGTGTCCAGCGTCAAGGAGCTGGCCCGGCGCTGGTATCCGCGCGCCTACTTCGCCAGCCCGCCCAAGCATGGCGGGCACCGCGCGCTGGCCGACATCACCGAGAGCATCCGGGAATTGCGCTACTACCGGGAAACGGTGTTCGTGCCGCCGCCCGGCCCTGACTCGGTCACCGCGCGCCAGATCGCGGAACGTTTTGCCGATAGCACCGGGCCGGAGGCCACCGGTGAGCCGGCAGGCGTGACCCCCTGACCAGCCGGACTCCCTGAGCGGCGGGCCAGGCTTGTGGCCGGCGCCGGGCCGGGTCATGGTTCGGCCCCACCCCGGGGTTGCCGCTATGCTGCATGCAGCCAGATGGCGATGGTGGGCGTAGCTCAGTTGGTTAGAGCACCAGGTTGTGGTCCTGGGTGTCGGGGGTTCGAGTCCCCTCGCTCACCCCATCGAGAACCGCACTGACCAGCGGTTTTACTCGCCTGCTACCAGGAGCCGGACCGGCGGGCTCAGGATCATGCGAGTGCGGATCCGGCAGTTCGGCGTGGGTGATCATGTCCACGCTGCGAAGGTAAAGTCCGGTTGTGATGAGGGTTCCGCGGGTCAGTTATGCCCGCAGCGCGGATGGTGTGAGCCTGGCTTTCACGGTCGCCGGCGATGGCCCTGCGCTGGTGTTCATTCCGTGGGTGCCGTTCAGCAATTTCCGGGCGGAATGGCAGAACCCGTTCTTGAACCGGGTCTTTGAGCAGTTGACGCAGCGGCTCCGCCTGGTCCACTACGACGGGCGGGGAACCGGGCATTCGCAGCGGGACGTGACCGACCTTTCGCTTGAGGCGATGGTCGCCGACCTGGAGGCCGTGATTGACCGGGCCGGGCTGGCGGAGGTCAGCCTGCTGGGGCAGTACAACTCTTGCCCGCATGCCATCGCCTACGCCGCGCGCCATCCGGCGAAAGTCAAGCGGATGGTCTTGTTCGCGGGCTCGGCCCGTGGGTGGAACGCTATGAGCGCCAGGCAGACGCAGGCGCTGCTGAGCCTGATCGAGCAGGACTGGGACCTGTTCGCCGACACGGCGGCGCACCAGTGGATGGGCTGGTCTGCGGGGGAGGCCGGGCGTGCCATCGCCGACGGGATCCGGGGCGCGGTCACGCCGCGGGTCGCGCGGGCCACCATGCAGGCGGCCAGCGCGGCCGATGTCACCGAGCAGCTGCCGAGGGTGGCCGCGCCGACCCTGGTGCTGCATCCGCGGGATATGGCCCAGATCCCGGTCGAGGTTGCGCGGTCGCTGGCAATGGATTTGCCGCGCGGGCGGCTGGTGCTGCTTGAGGGTGCACAACCGGTCCTGTTCGGGGAAGACGCTGGTGAAGTCGTGACCTTGCTCATGGACTTCTTCTGTGACGGCATCGAGCCAGCCGGGGTGCCACCGGCGGCCGCGGCCGGGGCTGCGGGCGGCCATTCCGGGCTGCCGTCAGATGGCCTGAGCCCTCGGGAGCGGGAGGTGCTACGGCTGGTCGCTGCGGGGGAATCCAACTCGCAGATCGCCCGGCGCCTTGGGCTGAGCACCCACACCGTCGAGCGGCATGTCGCCAACCTTTACCGCAAGATAGGCGCACGCGGGCGGGCCGACGCCACCGCCTACGCCCTCCGCAACGGCCTGGCATAGCGCACCGCGGGCCGGCGGGCTCCTGGCGGCTTTCCGTCAGTGCCGCCTGCATAGTTTCCAGGAAGTCAGGCCCGCTATCCCGAACCTACGGTGGCCTCAGTTCGAATCCCGGACAGGAGGCCAGCCGAAGGTGAAACCCACCCCAAGCAGGGCGAGGGAGCTGGACCGGCCGCGGTGGCTGCCCTGGTCAGCCTTGCCCTTCCAGACCCGCTACGCCGACATCGCGGGCCAGCGGATCCACTATCTCGATGAGGGATCCGGTCCGGCGCTGTTGTTTGTCAGCGCCGGGCAGTGGTCCTTCATGTTCCGCGATGTGATCTTGCGCCTGCGCTGGCAGTTCCGCTGCCTGGCGCTGGACTTCCCAGGCACCGGGCTCTCCCCGGATGTCCTGGGCCATGACCAGAGCATCACGGCCAATGCCCAGATCCTGGAGGGCTTCATCGATGCCCTCGACCTGCAGGACATCACGATGGCTGTCCACGACGTCGGCGGTCCGCTCGGTTTCCTGGTCGCCACCAGGCGGCCGGACCGGTTCCGCGCGCTGGTGATTAGCAACACCTTCGGCTGGCCACTGGCCAGCTACCCGGCGGTGCGGCGGACGCTGCGGGTCATCGCCAGCCCGCCGTTCGGCGTAATCAACGGCCTGACCAACGTGATGGCGCTGTTCACCGCCACCCGCTACGGCGTGGGGCGGCACATGAGTGGGGCCGACCGGCGGGCGTTCCTGGGCCCGTGGCGTTCGCGCAGCGGCCGGCTGGCGACGCAGCAGATTCTCGCCGGGGTGCTACGCATCGACCCGATGATGGCCACGCTGGAACGGTCTCTTCCGGCCGCGCTCGCCGATCTGCCAGTGCTGACGCTGTTCGGCCGCAAAAGCGACCCCAACGGCTGGCAGGACCGGTTCCAGCATGTCTTTCCCCAGGCCACGGCAGCCGGCATCACCAACGGGCACCATTTCCCGTTCAACGACGACCCCGACGCCTATACCGCCGCGATCTCTGCCTGGTGGGCGGAGAAAGTGGCGGCGACCCCCGGCAATTCCACCCACTCTCCGCAGGAGCCACTCAGATGAGTACTTCCACCGTTCTCGGAAAGGGCCGCACGGCCCTGGTCACCGGCGCCTCCCGCGGCATCGGGCCGCTCATTGCCCGCGAGCTTGCCCGCCAGGGTGGGCACGTGGTGCTGACCGGCCGGTCCGCTGACGACCTGCGGGCGGTCACCGAGGGGCTGGCCGCCGACGGCGCCGACGTGTCGTTCATCCCCGCTGACCTAACCCAGCCCGGCGCCGCCGAGGCCCTGGTCCAGGCCATCGAGGACCAGCGCGGCGGCATCGACCTGCTGGTCAACAACGCCGGCGGCGACCCGCTGCGCGAGTTCCACGCCATGACCATCGAGGAGAATCTGCGCACCCTCCAGCTCAACCTGGTTGCCCCGATCGCCCTGGCCCATGCGGTCCTGGACGGGATGCTGGGCCGCGGCGCGGGCCACATCGTGAACATCTCCGCCATGGCCGGCCGGGTCTCGTTTCCTTACACCGAGGTCTACGCCGCCGCGAAAGACGGGCTGATCGGCTTCACCCGGGTCCTGCGCAGCGACTACCACGCCCGCGGGATCAGCGCCTCGGTCCTCATCCTGGGCGCCATCCGAGACGCCGGCGAGGGCCAGCGCCGGCTCGACGAAACCGGCGCGAAGGCCTCGCGGCTGATGGCCCCGGCCCAGTCTGTGGCCCGCGCGGTGGTCACCGCGGTGAA
>DATDGI010000398.1:0-5892 GCA_036522155.1 Streptosporangiaceae bacterium | reverse complement strand
CTGATCATCCCGGCGGTGAGCCTCACCGCCGCCGCCACCCACCCGGTGCCGCCGGTCCTGGTGGAGATACCGTGGCGGCTCGCGGTGGCGCTGTCCGTGGTCATCGCGGCCGTGCCCACCCTGGTGGTGGCGGTCGCGGCCGGTGCCCGCGGGCAGACCGCGGCCCGGCTGCGGGCGGAGGCGGACACGTGACGGCCGCCCGGCGGCCGCAGCCCGGCCGCCAGGAAGCCACTACGGCCGCGCCGCCCGGGCAGGCCGCCCGGGCGAGCCGGTCCCGGCGGTCCGGGCGACCCCGGCGGCTGCGGCGGCTGGCGGGCGGGCAGGCCGGGCCCGGGCCTGCTCTGGCCCTGGCGGCCGTGGCGCTGCTCACCGCGCTGATCGCCGTGGCCGGGCCACGCGAACTGACCGCCGCCCGCAACCTCGCGCTCCGCCAGCAGCTGGCCACCCTGGGATCGCTGGACACCGGCATCGCCGTCACCGCACAGTGGCCCACCTACCGCACCCAGCCCGGCAGCCAGCTCTCGGTGGGGCAGCTGGCCGCGATCAGCCACAGCCTGGCCCGGGGCATGCGCCCGCCCATGGACTCCCCGGCCGGGGAGCGATGGGCGAGCGTCACCATGCCCCGCACCACCATCACTCACCCGCCGCCCGGCACCATCCTGGATCTGCCGCCGCTCGCGGAGATCACTTACCTGGCCGGGCTGGCCGCGAACGTCCACCTGGTCAGCGGCTCGCTGCCGGGCGCGCCAGGCCAGAGCGCGGGGGCGGGCGGCGCGCAGCGGCCGAACGTCACCCTGGCTGCGGCGGTGACCACCGCGACCGCGGCCCGGTTCCATCTCCGGCCCGGCTCGGAACTGGCGACCGGCCCGTTCCAGCCCGGCGACCCGGGCATCATCCTGCGGGTCACCGGGGTGATCCGGCCGGCCAGCCCGGCCGCCGCGATCTGGCAGTACGACCCGGTGCTGGCCGCCCCGCAGGCCGTCGGCCCCGGGCCCCGTAAGTCATGGGTCGCTGGCTTCTTCATCGGCGCCGGTGAGCTGCCCACGGTCCAGGCCATCGGCTCCGGCGCGACCATCCAGGCGGCCTGGTTCTACCCGCTGGATCTGACCGGGCTCAGCGCCGCCCAGTTGCCCGCGCTGCTGGCCGGGATCAACGCCCTGACCACGTCCAACGTGGCCGCCCGGGTGCAGGCCGGGGGCGGCACGGTGCAGATGAGCTCGGTTGGCATCGCCGCTAACCTGGGCAACGCGCTGTCCGGGTTCAGCGCCCAGCAGCAGGCGGTGTCCGCCATCGACTCGCTGCTGATCGTCGGCCTGGTGGTGGCCGGGCTGATCCTGCTGCTGGTGTGCGCCCGGCTGGCCGCCGACACCCACGAGGGCGAACTGGCCCTGCTCCGCGCCCGCGGGGCGAGCACCGGCCAGCTCGCCGCCCGGATGCTGGCCAGGACCGGCTGCGTCACCGGCCCGGCGCTGGCCGCCGGGGCCGTGCTGTCGGTGCTGGTGGTCCCGGACGGCGGCACCACCGATTCGTGGCTGTACGGCGGGATCGTGGCGGCGGTGGCGCTGCTCGCCCCGGCGGTGATCGCTGGCTGGCGTCACCGCCGGGCCCGGCCCACCGACAGCCAGGCCCGTGATCTTGACCTGGCCGCCGCGCCGGCGGCCGGCGACCGGGCCCGGGAGGCGACATCGGCCGGCGGGCGGCTGGCCTCCCCCCGCATCCGGCGGCTGCGGCGCGCGGTCGGCGAGCTGACCGTGCTGGCCGCGGCGGCCGCCGCGCTGGTGGCCTTGCGCCAGCGGGGCACGGCCACCGGGACGGACCCGTTCCTGAGCGCGAGCCCGGTGCTGGTCGCGGCGGCTGCCGGGCTGCTGGTGGCGCGGGCCTACCCGGCGGTGGTCCGGGGCCTGCTGGCGGCGGCCAGCCGGTCGCGGGGAGTGGTCGGGTTCCTCGGCCTGGCCACCGCCGCCCGGTCCCGGCTCGGCGCGCTGCTGCCCGCGCTCGCCCTGGTGCTGACGCTGACCCTGGCCGCGTTCGGCGCCCTCATCACCGGGTCGGTGGCCGCCGGGCAGGCGGCCGCGTCCTGGCAGCAGGTCGGCGCGGACGTGCTGATCCAGGCCCGCGGCGGGGCCACCATCCCGGCGGCCGGCCAGCGGGCGGTGGCGGCGGTGGCCGGCATCCACCGCACCGCCGCGGTGTACGCGGCCCAGAGCGGGTCGCCGTTCGCGGCCACCCTGTCCTGGCCGCGGGCGGGCGGCCCGAGCTCGGTGGGGCTGGTGGTGGCCGACCCGGCCCGCTACGCGGCCCTGGCGGCGGCTACCCCGTGGCCGGGATTCCCGGCCGCGCTGCTGGCCAGGCCCCTGGTCACCGGCGGGATCAGGGCCGTGCCGGTGCTGGCCGCCGACGGCACCGCCGTTGGGCAGAATCCGGGGGTGCTTGAGCTGGACGGCATCCGGCTCCCGGTGGCGGTGGTCGGCCGGATCGGGGCCACCCCGGCCATGCCGGCCGGCGGCTCCTACGTGGTGCTGCCCGGCTGGGCGGCGGCCCGGTTCCCGTCCATCCAGGGGCCGGGCACGCTGCTGGCCACCGGCACCCCGGCCGACCTGCCGGCGCTGCGCGCGGCGGTGGCCGCGACCATGCCCGGCAGCCAGCTCACGGTCCGGCGGCAGGTGCTGGCGGTCCTGGCCAGCTCGCCCGCCCTCCACGCCAGCATCCGGCTGGCGCTGCTCGCGGACGGGGCCGCGGCTGCGCTGAGCGTGGTGGCGCTGCTGTTCGGTTTTGCCGTCTCGGGCCGGGGGCGGGAACTGCTGATCACCCGGCTGGCGGCGCTCGGGATGACCGACCGCCAGGCGCGGGCGCTGGCGCTGGCCGACACCCTGCCGCTGCTGGCGGTGGCGATCGCCGGGATGCTGGTCGCGGTCGCGCTGCTGGCGCTGCTCGCCGGGCCCGCGCTCGACCTGGCCGTATTCACTGGTTCGGCGGTCGCGGTCCCGATCCGGCCGGGCCTGGCCGCGCTGGGCCTCCCGGTGGCCGCCGCCGTCGCGGTGATGGTGCTGCTGGTCGCGGCCGAACGGGTCCTGTCCGGCCGGCGCGGCCTCGGGGCCGCGCTGCGTCAGCTGGAGGTGAGGTAGCCACGTCCACCATCGACGACCTGATCGAGGCGCGGCAGGCACCAGGCCGCGGCCGCGGCCGCCCGCCCGCGCCCGGCGCCGAGCCGGTGATCTGGTGCGACCGGCTGGTCCGGATCTTCACCGCCGGTGGCGTGGAGGTGCAGGCGCTGCAGGGGCTGGATCTGCGGGTGGCGCAGGGGGAACTGACCGCGCTGGTCGGGGTGTCCGGCAGCGGGAAGTCAACCCTGCTGAACATCCTGGCCGCGCTGGACGTGCCGACCGGCGGCCAGGCCCGGGTGGCCGGCCATGACCTGCTCACCATGCGGCCCAGGGACCGGCTGGAGTACCGCCGCCGGACGGTCGGCTTCCTCTGGCAGCAGACCAGCCGGAACTTGCTGGGCCAGCTCACCGCCCTGGAGAACATCGAGCTGCCGATGCGGCTGGCCGGAACCGGCCGGGGCAGCCGCCGGGCGCGGGCCGGTGAGCTGCTGGAGCTGATCGGGCTGGCCGGCTGCCGGGACCGGCTGGGGCCGCAGATGTCCGGCGGGGAGCAGCAGCGGCTGGCGGTCGCGGTGGCGCTGGCGAACCAGCCGCAGGTGCTGCTGGCCGACGAGCCCACCGGCGAACTGGACAGCCAGACCGCCGGGGAAGTGTTCGCGGTGCTGCGGACGGTCAACGCCGAGCTGGGGGTGACGGTGCTCATCGTCACCCACGACGAGATGGTGTCCGGCCAGGTCCGGCGGACCATCAACATCCGGGACGGCCGGATCAGCACCGAGGTGCTGCGGCGGGCCGGGACCGACGCCGAGGGCGGCGAGGCCGAGGTCAGCGAGGAGTACGCGGTGCTCGACCGGGCCGGCCGGCTCCAGCTGCCCGGCGAGTTCGTGCGGGCGCTGGACCTGCGGGACCGGGTACGGCTGGCGCTGGAACCCGACCACGTCCAGGTGTGGCCGGACGACGCCCCGGGCCAGGCCGCCTCCGGGGCGCGGCCGGACGGCGATGAGGCCCAGCCGGTTGGCGAGGAGCCGCAGCCGGACGGCGACGATGAGCCGCAGCCGGGCGGCGGCGCGGAGGCCGGCCATGGCGACTGACCTGCCGGTGGTCCGGGTCGAGGGCGTGACCAGGACATTCGGCACCGGGCCTGGGGCCGTGCGGGCGCTGCGCGGGATCTCGCTGACCGTGCAGCCCGGGGAGATGCTGGCCGTCTGCGGCCGGTCCGGCTCGGGCAAGACCACCCTGCTGCACGTCATCGCCGGGCTGGACCGGCCCACCAGCGGGCAGGTGTGGGTGGACGGCCAGGAGGTGACGGCGATGAGCCGGGACGCGCTGCTGCGGCTGCGCCGGGAGAAGGTCGCGCTGGTGTTCCAGTCCTACGCGCTGCTGCCGATGCTGTCGGCGGCCGAGAACGTGGGCATCCCGATGCGGCTGGCCCGGGTGGATCCGGCCCGCCGGGAGGAGCGGACCCGGGCCCTGCTCGACATGGTCGGGCTGGCCGAGCGCGCGGGCCAGCGGCCGCTGGAACTGTCCGGCGGGGAGCAGCAGCGGGTGGCCATCGCCCGTGCCCTGGCCGGCAACGCGGAGGTACTGCTCGCGGACGAGCCGACCGGCCAGCTCGACTCCCACACCGGGCATCAGGTCATGACCCTGCTCCGCGGGATCACCCACGAGCGGGGCATCACCGCCATTGTGGCCACCCACGACCGGACCCTCATGAGCGCCGCCGACCGGGTGCTGACCCTCCAGGACGGCCAGCTCACCCCGCTCACACCTTGATCACGGAATCGGGTCAGGCATCATCACTGACAGGATCCCGTGATCATGAAAACGCGGCGGGCGGCAGGGTCAGGCGGACTTTTCGCGCGGGGTGCGGCTGCGGGCGCTGCGCGGGACGAGGGTCGGGTTGACGTGCTCCAGCACCACCGGGCCGGTGATGATCACCCCGTCGACGTCCTTGCGGCTGGGCACCTCGTACATGACCGACAGCAGCACTTCCTCCAGGATCGCCCGCAGGCCGCGGGCTCCGGTGCCGCGCAGGATGGCCAGGTCGGCGACGGCTTCCAGGGAGTCGGGCGTGAACTCCAGATCCACCCCGTCGAGCTCGAACAGCCGCTGGTACTGCTTGACCAGGGCGTTCCTCGGCTCGGTCAGGATCCGGATGAGCGCCTCGCGGTCCAGGTTGTGCACGCTGGTGATGACCGGCAGCCGGCCGACGAACTCCGGGATCATGCCGAATTTGAGCAGGTCCTCCGGCATCACCTCGGCGAACGCGTCCGCCGCGGGCGGGTCGTTCTTGACCCGCAGCTTGGCCCCGAAGCCCATCCCGCTCTTGCCGACCCGCTGCTCGATGATCTTCTCCAGGCCGGAGAACGACCCGCCACAGATGAACAGCACGTTGGTGGTGTCGATCTGGATGAACTCCTGGTGCGGGTGCTTGCGCCCGCCCTGTGGCGGCACCGACGCGGTGGTGCCCTCCAGGATCTTCAGCAGCGCCTGCTGCACGCCCTCGCCGGACACGTCGCGGGTGATCGACGGGTTCTCGCTCTTGCGCGCGATCTTGTCGATCTCGTCGATGTAGATGATCCCGGTTTCGGCCTTCTTGACGTCGTACTCGGCCGCCTGGATGAGCTTGAGCAGGATGTTCTCGACGTCCTCGCCGACGTAGCCGGCCTCGGTCAGCGCGGTCGCGTCGGCGATGGCGAACGGGACGTTCAGCAGCCGGGCGAGGGTCTGCGCGAGCAGGGTCTTGCCGGAGCCGGTCGGGCCGAGCAGCAGGATGTTGGACTTGGCC
>DATDGI010000397.1:0-24130 GCA_036522155.1 Streptosporangiaceae bacterium | reverse complement strand
GCCAGTGGTGCGGGCAGAATGCACCCCGGTAATAGGGCAGCAAAATGGCATCGCCTCAGCCCGGCCGCGGGTATTACCGCGGCGGCCGGCCCGGCCCGGGAATGGGCCCGCCATTGCGCCCGGCACCACGCTCCGGGCAGCCCGGCCGCTGCTATGATCCGGGCACCGGGAACCCAGGATCCGGGTACCGGCAACCCCCCGGAAAGGCACGGCATGTCCGACGATGCCAGCTGGATGAGCGTCGAGCAGGAACACGCGCCTGCAGGCATTGACGTGTCCAAACCCAGCATTGCCCGGGTCTACGACGCCATCTTGAAGGGGAAGGACAACTTCGCGGCCGACCGCGCCGTGGCCGAAATGGCCCACCGCGCGTTTCCCGACGGCGGCGAGGCGGCGTTCATCAACCGCCGGATGCTCGGCCGGGCCGTCCGTTACATGGCGAACCAGGGTGTGGACCAGTTCCTGGATCTGGGATCGGGCCTCCCGACCGTGCAGAACACCCACCAGATCGCGCAGGCGGTCAACCCCAAGGCGCGGGTGGTGTACGTGGACAACGACCCGGTCGTGCTCGCGCACGGCCGGGCGCTGCTGGCCGAGAACGAGTACACCACCGTGATCACGGCCGACCTGCGGGAACCGGATCTGATCCTGGCCAACCCGGAGATCACTTCCTTCTTTGACCAGTCCCGCCCGGTCGGGCTGATCATGAACGCGGTCATCCATCACGTGCCGGACGAGGAGGACCCGCGGGGCATCATCGATACCTACAAGCAGCGCATCGCCCCAGGGAGCTACCTGCTGCTCACCCACTTCAGCAACTCCAGCCCGGAGGCCAGGGCCCTCGAGGCCGTCCTGCTGCGCACCCTGGGCCGGGGCCAGCTGCGCACCCGGGAGGAGATCACCGGGTTTTTCGATGGCCTGGAGATCGTCGATCCGGGCATCGTCTACCTGCCGCTGTGGCGCCCGGACGGCCCGGTGCCGGAGAACCTGGACATCAGCGGCCTGCTCTACGCCGGCGGGGTGGGCCGTAAGCCGTCCGGCTGACGCGGCCGGGCAGCCCGCGAAACGCCAGCCGCTACCCTGGCGCAAGTCACACCAGTCGCGCGAGCATAGGTCCATGCGATACGAGAGCAGCATCATCTCCCTGTCCTGGATCCCGTCCGAGGCCGTCACCGGCAGCACCCGGATGGCCTTCGACAGTGGGTTCACCCACTACGACGACCCGCCGCCTGCCCAGATCGACGACGTCGAGGCCCTGCGGGCCGCCGACAAGTTCCGGTTCGCCAACGTCCTGGGCGGCTGGATCGAGGTCGGCCCGGCCGGGGAGATCAACGGCTCCGGCTACAGCGGGGGCGGCATGATCGGCAGCACCACCATCCGGCTGGGCGGCCTGCGGCACACCTTCCAGAACGCGCTCCTGCCTGACCTGCGCGGGGATCCGGAGCGCGGCGACGGCTGGGTGCGCTTCACGCAGACCGTCGGCGGCCGGACCAGCATGCCCGCGCCCCGCCGGGTCAAGCACCCGCCCTACGTCCAGTGGCAGGCGCCGCTGGTGTGGACCACGCTGACGCTGACGCTGCACACCGACGGCCGGGCCGAGTCGGCGATGACCGGCGCGAGCAGCTTCCCGCGGCACTGGATCTACGGCGGCAGCGGCGGGCTGACCCACAAGTCGGGGCTGACCGACTACTCGGACTGGATGGCCACCTCGTTCGGCGAGCACACCCCGTGGGGCGACCAGGACTCGCCCGCCCTGGTCACCGCGGTGGAGACGGCCCTGGAGCACGAGCTGTCCGTGCAGCTGATGCACGGCGCGGGCAAGCCCAGGATCCTGAAGCTGGCGGCCGACAGCGTGCTGGTCCGGCAGGGTGAGCCCGGCACCGAGATGTACCTGGTCCTAGACGGGGTGATCCGGGTCGAGCGGGACGGGGAGTGGCTCGCCGAGTACGGGCCGGGTGCGCTGCTCGGGGAACGCGCCTTCCTGGAGGGCGGTGAGCGCACCTCGACCCTGGTGGCGGTTACCGCCTGCCGGGTTGCGTCGGTGGAGGCCAGCCAGTTCGACCGTTCGGCACTGGAGGAACTCTCCGGAGGGCACCGGCGCGAAGACGCCGACCGGGACTGAGGGTGCGCGTCCACCTGTGCGGTGTCCGCGGTTCGACCCCCGCGCCGGGCCCAGAATTCCTCCGCTACGGCGGCCACACCTCGTGTGTCGCCATCGCTCACGACGGGCCGGGCGGGCCGGTGCTGGTCCTGGACGCGGGCACCGGCCTGCGCCGGGTCACGCCGCTGCTCGCCGGCGGCCCGTTCGCCGGCACCATCCTGCTCACCCACCTGCACTGGGACCACGTGCACGGGCTGCCGTTCTTCACCGCCGGCGACCGGGAGGACGCCCGGGCCACCCTGCTGCTGCCCGCCCAGGCCGACGGCGCCACCGCCGTGGAGGTGCTGTCCCGGGGCATGTCGCCGCCGCACTTCCCCATCACCCCCGAGGGCCTGCGCGGGCAGTGGCGGTTCGGCACCATCGAGCCGGGCCCGCTGAAAGCCGAGGGCTTCACGGTCGAGGCCAGGGAGATCCCGCACAAGGGCGGCCGGACGTTCGGCTACCGGGTGAGCGACGGCCGCAGCTCGATCGCCTACCTGCCCGACCACTGCCCGACCGCACTGGGGCCCGGGCCGGACGGGTGGGGTGAGTACCACCCGGCCGCGCTGGACCTGGCCGCCGGGGCCGACCTGCTGATCCACGACGCGTTCCTGCTGCCCGAGGAGGTGGCCGCGCAGGCGGCCTTCGGTCACGCGGCGGCCGACTACGCCGCGCAGCTCGGCCGCCTGGCCGGCAGCCGGCGGGTGCTGCTGGCGCATCACAAGCCGGACCGGACGGACGCGGAGCTGGACAAGCTGGCCCGCCGGTTCGCGCAAACCGCACCCGGCGTGGTGGTCGCCGCCGAGGGCGAGATACTCGAACTATGAGCTCATCAGGTCGCCCGCACCCCCCCGGTTTGGGCCGGCCGCAGGACCGCGAGGGTCACCATGGCTAGTCACGCGGCGGATGCGATCGTGGTCGGCTCCGGGCCCAACGGGCTCGCGGCGGCGGTGACGCTCGCCCGCGCCGGGCTCACGGTCCGGGTCATCGAAGGAGCCGACACCCCCGGCGGCGGCTGCCGGACCGCGGAGCTGACCCTGCCCGGCTTCCGGCACGACGTCTGCTCGGCGGTCCATCCGCTCGCGGCCGCGTCACCGTTCTTCCAGCGGCTCGACCTGGCGGCGCTGGGGGTGACGCTGCGCACGCCCAAGGTCGCGTTCGCCCATCCGCTGGACGGCGGCCGGGCGGCGTGGCTGGCGGACTCGGTGGACGAGACGGCTGGCGCGATGGGCGCGGACGGAGGGAGTTACCGGCGGCTGCTGGCGCCGCTGGTCCGTGAGGCGCCGCTCACCCTGCCGACAATTCTGGGCCCGCTGCGGTCGGTGCCCAGCCACCCGCTGGCGATGGCCAGGTTCGGCCTGGACGGCCTCCCGTCGGCCACCATGGTGGCGCGGCGGTTCCGCACCGAAGAGGCGCGGGCGCTGCTGGCCGGGGTCGCCGCGCATCCCATGCTGCCGCTGACCGCGCCGGGCACCGGCGCGTTCGCGCTGACCCTGATGATGATCGCCCACCTGGTGGGCTGGCCGGTGGTCGAGGGCGGCAGCGCCGGGCTGATCGATGCCCTGGTGGCGGACCTGACCGCGCACGGCGGCGAGGTGGAGACCGGCCACTGGGTCGGCTCGCTGGCGGAGCTGCCGCGGGCCCGCGCGGTGCTGCTCGACGTCACCCCACGGCAGCTGGCCGCGCTGGCCGGCGGCTCGATTCCCGGCCCGGGCGGGCGCGCGCTGCGCCGGTTCCGGTACGGGCCGGGGGTGTGCAAGGTGGACTGGGCGCTGTCCGGGCCGGTGCCCTGGCAGGCCCCCGCCTGCCGGGAGGCAGGCACCGTGCACGTGGGCGGCACACTGGCCGAGGTCGCGGCCAGCGAGGCGCAGGTGGCGGCTGGGCAGCACGCCGAGCGCCCGTACTGCCTGGTCGCCCAGCCCGGGGTGGTGGATCCGACCCGGGCCCCGGCCGGCCAGCACACGCTGTGGGGCTACTGCCACGTCCCGTCCGGCTCCACGGTGGACATGTCCGGCCGGATCGAGGCGCAGATCGAGCGGTTCGCGCCCGGGTTCCCCGACCTGATCCTGGCCCGGTCGGTCCGGACCGCCGCCGACATGGAGCGGTACAACCCGAACTACGTGGGCGGCGACATCAACAGCGGGGCGGCCACGCTGTGGCAGACCCTGTTCCGCCCGACCGCGCGGTGGAATCCCTACCGGACGCCGCTGCCCGGGGTCTACCTGTGCGGGGCGTCCACGCCGCCCGGCGGTGGCGTGCACGGCATGTGCGGTGACGGCGCGGCCCGCACCGCCCTGGCCGACCTCGGGCTCCGCCCATCCTGAACGGCGGTGCCCCGGCCCGGGCCGCGGGGAATGCCCGGGTCAGCCGTCCGCGGCCTGCCGCAGCCGGGTCAGGTGGTCGCGCAGGACCTCCTCCATCTGCCGGTAGAAGTCGACGATGAGCCGTAGCTCGTCGTCGCTGTACTGCCCGGCCATCCGCTGCCAGTCCCTGACCATCGGCAGGAAGACGGTGGCCACGTTCTTCAGTGCCCGGTCGAGCACGATCTGCACCACCACCCGCCGGCGGTCCTGCGGATCCCGCTCCCGGGTGACATAGCCCGCCTCGGCCAGCCGGTCCACCACTCCCGTGATCGACGCGGTGGTCAGGCCGGTCTCGCGGGCCAGTTCCCCAGCCGTCATGTGGCCGCGGAAGCTCAGGACGTTCAGGCAGTTCAGGTCGGTCGCGTTGATCCCGATCCGGTCGGCCGCCGCCTGGCCCATGAGCTGCATCAGGGCGCCGGTCCGCCGGATGGCCGCGCCGAAGGCGGCCGCCAGCTCGGCGCGGTCGCCGGGGCCCTCGGCGAACGGCTCGGCCCACGGCATCTCCCAGGCCTGCCCGGGGGCATGCTCATCCGACATATCTAGGCTCCCTCTTATCTAACTTACCTAGACAATGACTTACCAAGATGTTAAGTTACCTAGTGTAGTTCGGAAACCTCCACGAGCGGAGACCTCGATGACTTCGGACGCTCAAATCCTGGCACCTCCGGCGGCCACCGGTGCCACGGCCGATCCCCGGCGCTGGCTGACCCTGATCATCCTGCTGCTGGCCGCCTTCATGAACCTGCTCGACGTCTCCATCGTCAACATCGCGATCCCGTCCATCCAGCGGAACCTGCACGCCAGCTACGCCGACGTGCAGTGGGCGCTGGCCGGGTACACGCTGGCCTACGCGCTGGTGCTGATCACCGGCGGCAGGCTCGGCGACACGTTCGGGCGCAAGCGGCTGTTCCTGATCGGGGTGATCGGCTTCACCATCATGTCGGCGCTGTGCGGGGCCGCCCAGAGCCCGGGCATGCTGATCGCCTCCCGGGTGGCGCAGGGCGCCATGGGCGCGATCATGGTGCCGCAGGTGCTGGCCGTCATCCAGGTGATCTTCCCGCCGGCCGAGCGGATCAAGGCGCTGGCCGGGTTCGGGGTGACCGCCGGCCTCGGCACGGTCAGCGGGCCGCTCATCGGCGGGCTGCTCATCCAGCACAACCTGTTCGGCCTGGACTGGCGGCCGATCTTCCTGATCAACGTCCCGGTGGGGATCGTCGCGGTGGTGGCGGCGGCCGTGCTGGTGCGCGAGTCGCGGGCGCCCAGCCCACCCAAGCTGGACCCGGCCGGCGTCGGCCTGATCACGGTGGCGCTGCTGCTGCTGCTCTTCCCGCTCGTGCAGGGCCGCCAGCTCGGCTGGCCGGTGTGGACGTTCGTGTCCATGGCCGCGTCCGCGCCGGTGTTCGCGCTGTTCGTCTGGTACGAGCAGAGCAAGGCGCGCCGGGACGGATCCCCGCTGGTACCGATGCGGCTGTTCCGCGAGCGGGGGTTCAGCGCCGGGATGGCCATCGCCGTCACGTTCTTCCTCGGGATCGCCTCCTACGGCCTGGTCCTGACCCTGTTCCTGCAGCTGGGCCTGGGCTTCACCGCGCTGCACGCCGGGCTGACCTTCCTGCCGTTCTCGCTGGGCGTGCTGGTCTCGTCGGGCGCGGCGGCCCGGCTGGCGCCGCGGTTCGGGCGCGGGGTCACCATGGCCGGGGCGCTGGTCATCGCGGCCGGCATGGCCGGCGTGATCGCCGCCACCTACCACTACGGGGCGGCCGTGACCACCTGGGATCTGGTTCCCGGCCTGACCGCGGCGGGCCTCGGGCTGGGCGCGGTGATCGCGCCGCTGGCCGACATCGTGCTGGCCCGGGTGCCCAGGCAGGACGCGGGCTCCGCCTCCGGGGTGTTCAACACCGGCCTGCAGCTGGGCAACTCGATCGGGATCGCGCTGATCGGCGTGATCTTCTTCGGGATGCTCGGCAGCCAGTCCGGCCCGGCCGCCAGCGCGGTCGCGCCCGCCCTGCGCTCGGGCATCGTGGCCGCCGGGGTACCGGCCGGCTACGCCGGGCAGATCGAGACCAGGTTCCGCGCCTGCCTGCACGACCGGCTGGTGGCCGCCGACCCGACGGTCACCCCGGCCGCCTGCCGGCTGCCCGCGGGCGAGGTTCTCCCGCCCGCCGCGCACCGGGTGCTGGCCCAGGTGGGCGGGACCGCGGTCCGCCGCGACTTCGCGGCGTCGCTGGTCCGCACCCTGTGGTTCCAGGTCGGTGTGTTCCTGCTGAGCTTCCTGCTCATGCTGGCGCTGCCGGCCGGCACCGGCCGCCCGCGGGCTCAGCGGTCCCGGCGGGCCGTCCCGGCCGCGGCGACCGGAGAGGACTGACCGTGAAACTGGCCATCCTGGGTGCCACCGGAGGCATCGGTGGCCACCTGCTGGACTGGGCACTGACCGCCGGGCACGACGTGCAGGCGCTCGCGCGCACCCCGGCGGCCCTGCGCCCGGCCCCGGGGCTGCGGGTCGTCCACGGCGACGCGCTCGATCCGGACCCTGTGTCCGAGGTGATCGCCGGGACAGATGCCGTGCTCTCGGCGCTTGGCCCGCGCGGTGCCGCGGCTCCCGGGCTGCTGGCCGCCGCCGCGGCGAACACGGTCAGGGGCATGGCGGAGACCGGGACCCGGCGGCTGATCTGCGTGTCGGCCGCGGGCGCGTACGTGGCCGCCGACCCGGACATGAACTGGCTGGTCAAGCTGGTGCTGCCGAGAGTCTTCGCCGCCCAGTTCGCCGACGTGCGGCGGATGGAGGACGAGATCAGGACGTCCGGACTCGACTGGACGCTGGTGCGGGCAAGCAGGCTGGTCAGCGGCCCGCTCACCGGGCGGTACCGGGTCGCCCCCGGCTACCCGCCGCCCGGTGGCCGCAAGATCGCCCGTGCCGACGTGGCCCACTTCATCGCGGCCACGCTGACCGGCGACGCCTGGCTGGCATCCGCCCCCGCCCTGGCCTACTGATCCTCCGTTAACTGTCATGCATCCCGGGCCAGGACCATGCGGTAGGCGACGGCGACGAGGGCGGCGGCAAGCACGACGAAGGTGCCCGCCTCGATGCCCTGGAAGGCCCAGAACCTGCTCGCGGGCTGGTAGAGGATCTGCGTATGAAACCCGTGGGACGCCAGGCAGGAATTCAGCTGCCCGGTGGCGTTCCCGCGGCAGGCCGCGGGAACCTGCTGGAAGCCCAGGCCGGCGGTGTAGTCCTGGCCTCGCGGTCCGAGGGTCGCGTTCGACAGGACCAGGGAACCATGCGGTGCGGCGTTGTCGCTGAACGGCGGATATGACCGGGAAACCGGGGTCAGGTAGTGCGGCCGGGCGTATTCGGCGATGAGGAAGCGCAGGCCGGCGAAGACCGTGAACGTCGCGGCCATGGCGGGGAGCACCCGCCTGAACAGTGCCCCGGCGGCGATGCCCAGGGCCACCGCGAAAACCGCGTAGGCCACTGGCGCGATCCCCTGGATGTCGAAGGTGAAGGTCGCGAGCCGGACGGGGGCGCCCACCGCATTCTCCGGATGGCGCCACCAGCTGACCAGTGCCGCCATCGCTGCGCCCCACCCGGCGGCGGCCAGCAGCGGCCACAGGACGGTGTGGTTCAGCCAGCGGATGCGGGTGACACCCTGGGTCCAGGCCAGGTTGTGCGTGCCGTCCTCGAACTCCCTGGCCAGCAGCGGCGCACCCCAGAACAGCCCGAACAGGAGCGGAACCGCCATCGTGGCATCCACCAGGCTGGTGACGGCGCCGTCACCAGCGAACAACTGGCCGGCATGACCGCAGCTGCGCGCCGCCGCGCAGCTGGCCAGGAAGGCGTGATACTCGCGGGTCATGGTGACGCCGGTGATCAGGAGCAGCGCACCCAGCGCGACGAGGGCGGCGCCGGCGATATAGGCCTGATTGCGGTGCAGCCGCCATACCAGGGCGTTCACCGGGCGGGCCCTATCACGGTCAGCGGACTGGCGGCCAGCGTGCTGCGTTCTCCCATGTAGGCCAGGACGATGTCTTCCAATCCCACCTCGGTGACCGCCCAGGACGGGTCGAGCACCGCGCGGTCGAGGCGGACGAGAAGACGCGTCTGCCTGGTGGTCTGCGTCGACTTGATGACCGTGAAGCCGCGTCCGGCATCAGCGATATCCCGGCGCGGGCCCACCATGACCCGGTGCGCGGCGAGCACGTCGTCGATGCCGCCGCACAGCTGCGTCCGCGACGCCGCCAGCAGGATCAGGTAATCGCACACACGCTCCAGATCGTGCAGCAGGTGGGACGACACGATGACGGACAGGTCCCCGTCCGCGGCCGCCTCGGTCAGCGAGGCCAGGAACTCCCGGCGCGCCAGCGGGTCCAGAGCAGCCACCGGTTCATCGAGCAGCAGGACATGGGGCCGCTTGGCCAGGGCCAGGCTCAGCCCCACCTGGGCCCGCTGGCCACCCGACAGCGTGGCCACGGGCCGGTCAGCAGGAATCCGCAGCGCGGCCAGCCGCCCCCGGGCCGCGCTCGCGTCCCAGCGACGGTTGAGATGCGCGCCGAGCCTGAGGTGATCCTCTGCGCTCAGCCGCTTGTAGAGGGGCACATCCTGGGCCAGATAGCCGATGCTGTCCAGGAAGTCCCCGGTCTGCCCGGGCACTCGTCCCAGCACCGCCGCCTCACCCGTGCTCGGGGCGCTCAGCCCCGCGAGGATCTTCAGCAGCGTGGTCTTGCCCGCTCCGTTAGGCCCGACCAGCGCGCTGACATGACCGCGCGGCACGGACACCGAGCAGTCCTGCAGCGCCCACACCGAGCCGTAGCGCTTGCCCAGCCTGGTCGTCTGGATAGCTGGCGCGTTCTGCCCGCTCATGCGATGTTCTCAGCCCGCGCGCCGGACAGCGTTGCGCGCAGCATGGATTCGATGGCTTCGTCGTCGAGCCCCGCATCGCGCGCCGTCCCCACCCATGCCTCCAGGCGGCGGGCCAGCCGCAGCTGCGTGCCCGGCGGCGGGCCCGCCGGACGGCGCACGGCGAACGTGCCCACGCCCTGGCGGCCTTCGACCAGGCCCTCGTGTTCGAGCTGCCAGTACGCCTTCATCACGGTGTTGGGATTGACGGCCACCTCGGCCACCACCTCCTTGACCGTGGGCAGCTTGTCACCGACGTCCAGGATCCCCATCCGGAGAGCCTGCTTGACCTGCTGGACCAGCTGCAGGTAGGCGGGCACCCCCGAGTCCGGGCTCAGCTGGAAACTGATCGACTGCTTCAATACTTCTATAGTCATCTAGTGAACAGTAGAGCAGGGTGACCGCTGACGTCAATCACGCCGGCACATCGCAATCCGCAGACTCGAGTGCGCACTGCGCCAGGGGTCAAAAGTTAACGGAGGATCATGTGAGACCGGTGCCATCGGCGACAGCGGCGTCCACCTCGGCCCGCCGCGCCGCGAGCTCGGCCTGGTACTTATCGCGGTCGATGTCCTCGGCGATCTGCTCGTCGCCGCGCATCAGCGCTTCCAGGTCGGTCTGGGCGGCGTCGAGCACGCCGAGATCGGCGAACGCACGCCGGACCCCTGGCCCCCACAGCCCGATGTCCTTCACGCACGGCACGATCCGGCTGAAGAGAAGGGCCCGGAACGCCTGCTGGACCGGTGAGTGCTCGGTGAACTCCAGGCACTCCTCGACGTCGAACCCCATCCGCTCCCACACCTCCTGGGCGCGGAACCGGTTGCGCATCAGGTAGCAGCCCTCGACCACGAACTCTTCCCGGTCGGCCCGCTCGGCCTGGGTGAGGCCGGAGTAGTAGTCGCGCAGCGCGAGCCGGCCGAAGGCCACGTGCCGGGCCTCGTCCTGCATCACATAGGCCAGGATCTGCTTGACCAGCGGATTGGTCGCCATGTCCCGGTGCACGCCGAACGCCGCCAGCGCCAGCCCCTCGATCAGCACCTGCATGCCGAGGTAGGGCAGGTCCCACCGGGAGTCGCTGAGCGCGTCGGCCAGCAGCCGCCCGAGGTCGTCGTTCATCGGGTAGTGCAGGCCGATCTTCTCGCTGACGAACCGGGAGAATAGCTCCACGTGCCTGGCCTCGTCCATGGCCTGGGTGGCGGCGTAGAACTTGGAGTCCATGTCGGGCACCGACTCGACGATCCGGGCGGCGACCGTGAGCGCTCCCTGCTCCCCGTGCAGGAACTGGCTGAACAGCCAGGACGACAGGTGCATGCCGAGTTCGTCCCGCTGCGGCTGGGACAGGGCTTCCCACTGCCGGGAGCCGTAGATGGGGGAGAACTCCTCCGACATCCCCATCACGTTGGCCGGATCGACCGGCAGGTCCCAGTCGATCCGCTTGGTGGCGTCCCACTGCTTGTCCTTGCCCCGCTGGTACAGATCCAGCAGGCGGCCCCGGCCGTTGTCGTACTCCCAGCTGAAGCGGGCGGCGCCTGTGGCGGGGATGTCCCAGGTGCCGGGGGCGACGGGGGTGGCGTAATGGTCGTAGGTGCTCACGGCACGCTCCCAGGCAGGCGATGCCCACATATTACCGACCGGTATGGCCCGCTCCCAGCCCTCGGCTCCGGGCGAATTGGGCGATTGAGGCTGCCAGGGCGGCCCAAATCGACCACGTCTGGCGGGGACCGGCGGCTACTCCAGGCGCGAGCAGCGGACGGTGCCTCGGATCGGATCGGCCCAGATCGTCGGGCGGCCGCTGTGCTGGCATCGCGCGGCCAGCCGGCTGACCGTCTGCGGCCAGGGCGGGTAGCTGCTGCGCAGGTTAGCGCCGCGGAAGTCGGCCGCCCATGGCACCACCAGGACCAGCAGCAGCGCGGTGAGCGCCAGCCAGCGGCCGGGCGCGCCGCCCGCCCGGGCCAGCAGCGCGTCCGCCGCCACCAGGGCGGCCGAATAGATGAGCAGGATGGGCACGACGGTGTAGCGGCTGCCGGGAATCCACACCGCCGAGGCCGGCAGCGGCGTGGTCACCCAGCTTCGGATAACGGCCGGGACCACGGTCAGGGCCAGGCCGAGGGTGAGGCAGGTGACCGCGACCAGGGCCAGCCGGGGCCCGCCCCGGGCCAGCATCCACAACGCCCCGGCGGCCAGCGCCCCGGTGGCCAGCATGACCGCGCCCGGGGCGCTGGCCTCCTGCAGCAGGCCAGCCAGCTGCCGTCCGGCGACCGCGGCCAGCAGCACGTGCTGGCCATAGAAGCGCAGGGCCGCCGGGAGTGACCCCAGCCGGCCCAGTTCCGGGGACGGCGCGTAGAACGCAAGCTGCATGATGATCCCGGCCAGCCAGCCAGCGGTGGCAGCGTGCTCAGACCACCGGCGCAGTACCAGCACCCGGGCCAGCACCAGCGGGGCGAGCAGGATCACCAGCAGCTGTGACGAGGCGGCGGCGAAGCATATCGCGGCCGCGAACACCCGGCCAGCCGGTGACCGTGGCCGCCATAGCAGCGCCCAGAAGGCCGCGAACACCAGGTACCACGGCGCGTCCACGCCGCTGTTGGCCACCTCGACAACCGCGCTGGGCAGCAGCACCACGCCCGCCGCCAGGACGGCCCGCAGCCATGGGCTGCGGATGTGGCCGGCACTGGCGTGGCCGACGAACACGGCGCAGCCAGCCGCTATCAGCGCGCCGGTGACCGCGAACGCCATGGCCGCGTCCGTCAGCGGCAGCAGCGTCACCCCGTCGGCGATCAGCCGCGGCACCAGTTGCAGGTATCCGGCGTAGGGCGAGAGCAGGCTGGCGAGCGGGTGGGCCAGTGCCTGGGGCAGGAACACGTAGCCGTCCTCCCCCCACAGGGTGCGCCAGGACGGCACCCCGCTCTGCCGCAGCAGCAGCAGGCCGGCGCCGGCCGCAATGGCGGCGGCATCGAGCCCGGCCGCGGTCAGCCAGGCCGCCCGGGTCCGCGGTGGCGCGTGCCGCGCTGGCGATGCCGGGAAGAGGGTGGACAGCACTGTCGCCCACCGAGCCGATCCGCGTTCCCGGCCCCGGCCCCGCTCCTCACCCGGCCTGCCGGGCCGCGGGAGATCCGGGCGCGCGTCAGGCACGGGGCTGGAGGTCATGCTGCCGTCGCGCATCACCCGCCCCCTTGGATACCTGACGCGTTCATTTGCTGACACAGCGTACTGAAGGTGCCGCCGGCCGTTCACAGGCAGACGGAAGGCTCGTGCTCGGCATGCCCGGCCGGTTCCAGCTGGAAGGTGGAATGCACCACGTCGAAGTGCCCGCGCAGGCAGTCCTGGAGCGCGTCGAGCATGGCCGCGCTCCGGTTCGCCGCCAGCACCTCCGGGTCGACGACCACATGGGCGGACAGTACCGGCAGCCCGGAGGTGATGGTCCAGGCATGCAGATCATGGACGTCGGTGACCCCGCCAGCTCGGCCAGGCGCTCGCGGACCAGCGCCAGGTCGACCCCGCGCGGGCTGGCCTCGAGCAGCACATCCACCGCATCCCGGAGCAGCCGCCAGGTACCGGGCAAGATCCCGCGCGTGATCGTGGCCGGGCGGCATCCCGCCTCCTCGCGCTACCCGTGGTTCGTGATAACGGCGCCCGGAATCACGAGCCTTCCCCGGCCGGGGGCGGCGTGCTGCCGGGTGCGAGAAGTTCATAAGCCGGGTTGACCATCACCGGGCGGCCTTCCCGGATGCCAACGGGGCCACGGAAGCGGGCCTTCGCGCCGCAAATGATCCCGGGGATGTGCGACCGGCCGTAGAACAGGGCGGTGAGGTCGCCGGTGGCGTCGGAGATCTCCACGGCGAGCACCGAGTTGCGCGGCACCGGCCGAATCTCGACCGCCCGGACCCGGCCCTCCACGGTAGCCCGCCCTGGTTGGGTCAGCGATCCGATGGGGTTCACGCCCGGTGACGGCGCTGGCCGGTCGTAGCTGGCCCGGCTGCGGTCGGGCACGGGGGCGGCACCGGGCGCGCTGCGCTCGCCCCGGCGCCCGCGCAGCAGCCCACGCCGTGGCGACGGCGCGGGAGTTCCGGGCGGTCTGGGCCTGGTGTCCGCGGCGGCGCCGGCGCCAGGCGTTTCCCCGGCCGGTGGCGCTGCCCGGCCATCGCCCGGCGCGTCGGCGGGCGCGGCTGCCGCTCCATCCGGGCTGGGCGCTCCCACGTCCGCCCCGGCCAGGCCGGACTCGCCCGGGACAGCCGGCGGCTGCTCGCCCGGCGGCCCCGGAGCGGGCCCATCGCCAGCCTGAGCCCGGCCCCGGCGGCCGGAGGCAGGCGGGCTGGCCGGACCGGCGGGGCCCGTTCCGGACGCGGCGGTGGCTGGCATCGCCGTTTCGTCCGATCCGCCGCCGCCGGGTTCGTCTGCCGCGCCGCTGGCGGCCGGTTCGCTCACCGCACCGGCGGCTGCGGATTCGCCTGCCGCTCCGGTGGCAGCCGGTTTGCCCCCGGTTCCGGCCGGGGCCGGCGGGGTCGCCTTACGCTTGGCGGCGGCCAGCTCGACCAGGGTCGGCTTGGCCGCGGCCTCGGCGGCCGCGGCGGCGACCTGGCGTTCGTGCAGTACCTCGAGCCGGCTGCGGACGTCGAACGGGACGATGGTGGCCGCCGAGTGGGGGATCCGGCTGACCACGTTGGCGATCTTGTCGGCGGTCCGGTCGTGCAGCAGCCGGCCGAGCAGCGGGGAGTAGCTGCGGCGCGGCAGCACCGTGGTCACGTGCACGCCGGGCAGCGCGGCCTCGGCGCTGACCAGTTCGGCGGCGGCCTTGGTCAGCCGCCGGTCCGGGCAGTCGATGAAGTCGAGCACCACCCCCCGGTCGGCCCGCATCCATTCCTCACGCAGCTGTTCCGCCTGCGCGGTGTCGATGACGAAGTGCACCGCCCGCAGTCTGGTCGGCCGCAGACTGCGGGCATAGCGCAGGGCCGCGAGTGTGGCCAGGTCGAAGCTGTCCACCAGCACGTACACGGTGCGCTTGGGGTAGTTCGGCGGCTCCGGCGGCCGCGGGCGGGCGCCGATCCGGTCCAGCACCTCGCTTTCGATCCGGTACTCGCGGTTCAGCCGTATGAGCGCGGGCACGCCGATGATGAACAAGATCACGACCAGGAAGGCGCCCTCGGTGAACTTGACCACCACGAAGATCAGGACCACGACCATGGAGGTCAGGCCGGCCGAGAAGTTGATCACCAGCTTGCGCCGCCAGTGCGGCTCCTTCATCCGCTGGTGGTACCTGGCCATGCCGAACCCGGCCATGGTGAAGGCCGTGAACACCCCGATGGCGTAGAACGGCACGAGGTTGTTGACGTTCGCCCCGACCACGACCAGCAAGGTGCACGACAGCACCGCCAGCACGATGATCCCGTTGGAGAACACCAGCCGGTGGCCGCGCTTGGTCAGCCAGCGCGGCAGGAAGGCGTCCTCGGCCACGAAATTGGCCAGGAACGGGAACCCGTTGAAGCTGGTGTTCCCGCCGGTGTAGAGGATGAGCGCTGTCGCCGCCTGCACCAGAATCCAGAGCGCGGTGCCCAGGGCCGATGGCCCGAAGACAATCCTGGCTTCCTGGGAGATTACCGTCGGCACCCCGCCCGTGTACGGCGCGGCGTGCGTGGCGTGCGCCAGCCAGGAGATGCCGGCCACCAGCGAGCCCAGGATCAGGCCCTCCGTCACCAGTACCCGGCGCGCGTTGATGCCTTCGGCCGGCCGGAACGCGCTCACTGCGTTCGACACCGCCTCGATGCCGGTCAGCGACGACCCGCCGTTGGCGAACGCCCGCAGCAGCACGAACACCATCGCGAACGCGATCAGCCCACTGTGCGAATGCGCGGCCGTCCACTGCCCGGGCACCGGGTACGGGCGGAGCGGCAGGTTGCCGAACGCCTCCCGGACCAGGCCGGTGATGATCATGACGATCACCACGCCGGAGAACAGGTAGGTGGGGACCGCGAAGGACCGCCCGGCCTCCCGGATGCCGCGCAGGTTGCCGTAGCACATCACGATCACGATGATCACCGAGATCACGGTGATCGTCGTCGCGTGGTTGATGGGGCGATAGGCCGACGCGACGGCGGCAGTGCCCGCGGCGACCTGGACCGCGACCGTGACCACGTAGTCGATGAGCAAGGCGACCGCGGCGACCTGCGCTACCCGCGGGCCGAAGTTGTCCCGCGCGACCACATACGATCCGCCGGCCCGGGTGTAGACGGTGACGACCTCGCGGTAGGACAGCACCACCAGGGCCATCACGAACAGCACCACGCCGGTCAGCGGGATGATCAGGGCGAACGCGGTGAGGTAAAGGCCGCCGCGGAGCAGTTCGATCAGGATTTCCTCGGTGCCGTAGGCCGAGGAGGAGATCCCGTCCGGGGCGAGCACGCCGAGGGCCAGCACCTTGGACAGCCGCTGCTCGCCCAGTTCCTCGTTGACCAGCGGCGGCCCGAGCAGACGGCGCTTGACGTTGTACCAGAAGCCCTCCGGCACGTCGCCGGCCCCGCCGAGGAAACCGACTGCCTTGCGCATGGCCACTGGCGTGATCCTTTGGTCGTCTGTCCTTCTTGTGGCCTTCATACCATCGCTTGCTTGCCCCCTCACCTACCAGGGCCAGCCGGTATTCCGCGAGGTCAGCCGATGCCGAAGAAACCGAGCACGGTGGAACCGAGCAGCAGCAGGCTCATCGCGGAAATGCCGGCCACGCAGATGCCCGCCGCAACCTTGAACACCGGGCCGTTCGCGGCCTTCCCCAGCACGCTGCGCCGGTTGGTCAGGATCAGGATGTAGCCGAGGATCACCGGGGTGACGATGCCCTGCAGTACCTGGGTGCCGATCAGCAGGCTGATCAGGTTGATCCGGGTCAGCGCCAGGCTGGCGCCGATGATGACCTGCACGGTGAACAGCCCGAGGAACAGCCGGGCCTCGGTGAACCGGCGGGACACCGACCGCTCCACCCCGACCGCCTCGCTGATGGCGTAGGCGCTGGACAGCGGCACGACCGCGCCCGCCAGTGCGGAGGCGCCGATCAGGCCAAGCGCGAACAGGACCTCCGCGGCCGGGCCGGCCACCGGCTTGAGCGCCAGCGCCGCCTCGGCCGCCGACGTCAGCGGCCCTCGGCCGCCGATGGCGGCGGCGGTGGCGATGATGATGGTGATTGAGACGATGCAGGCGAACAGCGCCCCGGAGATGGCATCGATCCGCGCCCGCGGGTAGTCGGCCGGGTCGGCACCCTTGTCCACCACCCCGGCCGCCGCGTACAGCTGCATGTACGGGCTGACCGTGGTGCCGATCAGGGCCACCCCCAGCAGCAGGTAGCTCTTGCTGACGAGGAAATGCGGGATGACCAGGTTGGCCCCGACCGCCGACCAGTCCGGGTGGCCAAGCACCGCGGCGACCGGGTAAGCCAGGAACGCCAGCGACATGATCAGGAAGATCCGCTCGGCGTAGCGGTAGGAGCCGAACAGCACCAGCGCCCAGATGGCCACCGCCGCGATCGGGATGATGACGTAGCGGCTCACCCCGAGCAGCCCGAACGCGGCCCCGATGCCGGCGAACTCGGACACCACCAGCCCCGTGTTGGCCAGCAGCACGCAGCCCAGCGCCACCGCGGTCAGCCGGAGGGTGAACTGTTCCCTGATCAGCGCGGCCAGCCCTTTGCCGGTGTAGGTGCCCAGCCGCACCGCCATTTCCTGCACCAGCACCAGCGCCACGGTGACCAGCACCATGAAGAACAGCGTCCGGTAGATGAACTGGGATCCGGCCGAGGCGTAGGTGGCGATGCCCGCCGCGTCGTTGCCGGCGTTGGCCGCCACCACGCCGGGCCCGGCGATCGCCAGCACCAGCCAGATCCGGCTCCGCCGGGACCGGATCAGCCGCGCGCCCCCGGACCGGACCCGGATCAGCGAGATCAGCCTGCCCCCGCCCGGGCCGGCTGGGCGGGGGTCGGCGGCTTCCTCTGGGGTGCTCATTACAGCAGCCTTGGGAACTGCAGCCGGCCGTGGCCGGGCACGAGCGCGTCGAGCACATCGTCGGACAGGATGCGCCCAAGCGGCTTGCCGCCGTCGTCCACCACCAGCAGCGACGAGCGCCGCGACTCCACCATCTCGGTGGCGACCTTGTCGATGTCGTCGTCGGGCCGCAGGGTGACCGGCGGGTCGTCCGGGTCGATCAGCTCGGCCAGCCGGGTGCTGCCCTTGTTGACCAGCAGGTCGAACGCGGACACGTCGCCGACTAGCCGCCCGGACTCATCGAGTACCGCCACCGAGTCGATCTCCGTCTGGTGCTTGGCCAGCTTGACCAGCCGCTTCCGGACGGAGTCCACCGTCTCTTCCGGGGTGGCGCAGGCGATGACCGTGGTCATCACGCCACCCGCCTCGTCGCCCGGATAGCCCAGCAGCCGGGCCAGCTCACGCTGGGTGGCGGCGGGCATCCGGGCGAGCATCAGCTCCTGCTCGTGATCGGGCAGGCCGCGCAGCGCGTCCACCGCCTCGTCCGGCTCCATCCGCGCCACCAGCTCGGCCGCCTGGTCCGGGTCGACCTCGCGCAGCAGCGCGGTCAGCTCGTCGGCCTCCATCTCCTCCAGCACGTCCGCCGCCAGGTCGTGGTCCAGGCTGGCCAGCAGCTCCCGGCGGCCAGGCCGGCCCAGCTCCTCCAGCACGTCCGCGAGCTCGGCCGGGCGCAGCCGGCGCAGGGCCGCGTGCGGGGTGCGCAACTTCACCGCGGCCGGCGTCTCCGCCGAGTCCTCGCCGAACGACTCGATCGCGGCCCAGTCGATGACCCGGTCCGGGGTCGGGTGCCAGCGGAACCGCTTGGGGCCCAGCCGGCGCAGCAGCGTCTGCAGGCTCACGTCCACCCCCACCAGCCGGACCTGGTCGCCGACCTGGGCGAGGTAGAGATCGGCGGCCCGGATCACCTGCACCTCGTCGGTGTCGACCAGTTGGTGGTCGAGGATGTCGCGGTGCAGCAGCACCTCTCCCTCCCGGCGGTGGAACTCGCGCAGGTCCATCCTGGCCGTCCGCAGGGTCACCGAGCGGCGCTCCACCCGTTCGATGGCCGCGGCGTCGAGGAAGGCCCGCCGGCGGCCGACCCGGACCACGATTCCGGTCAGCGCTGGGTAGGCGTCGCTGCCGCCGTGCACCCGCGCCACCAGGTCCACCAGCCGGCCGACCTCCTCGCCGGACTGGTTGACCACCGGGCAGTCGATCAGGCCCACCAGCGAGACGATGTTCTGCCGGACCTGCCGGGAGGTCATCATCCGCTGGGTGTAGCTGGCGAACAGGTGGGAGCCGCCGTCGCCGTCGCGGCTGCGCGGGCCGGGCAGTCGCGCACTGAAGAAATGCCGGTCGGACACAGCAACCTCCTGGTCCAGCCGGCCCTGCCGGGCTTGGGTTAACCCGGGAGGGCCGGCACGTGCGGGCGGAATCGGAACGGGCAGCATCTAGCGTCCCGGCCACTGGTGGCGGCCGGGCTCGCCATGGTGGTACTGGATGGATCGCCGAGCACGGCCCACACCTCCCTCACGTCGGCTCGTTAACAAGGCTAAACGCCGAGCCACTGGCGGCGGCACCCCGGAGGGGGATTTGTTCCCTGCTGGGTGTGCATGTCCCGCTGGTTCCGCGCCCCTGGCATGGGGCATCCTTTGTTCACCGGGGCGTCACGTGAGGTTCGTTGCCGTCCGGTCACGCGGATGATCCGCTGGGGTGGGCCAGCGCCAGCAGTTCACCACCCGCCGGCCAGCAACGGCGCCCGCGGTACCGGCTCGCCCGGTCAGGAAGGGAGGCACCCGTCATGACCACACCGGCCGCCGCGCCGGCCCCCCAGACCGGCGGGCTGGGCACGCTGCACCTGTCCGAGCTGCTCAAACGCCCGGTCACTGACCGGAGCGGGGAATCACTCGGCCGGCTCGCCGACATCATCGTCCGGCTGCGCGGGCCCGAACTGCCGCTGGTCATCGGCGGCGTGGCCAGCGTGGCGGGCCGGGAGGTATTCGTCCCGCTGGAACAGGTCAGTTCGTTCGACGGGGAAGCGCTCCGGCTCAACAGTGCCAAGCTGGATCTGCGCCATTTCGAGCGCCGCCCGGGTGAGGTCCTGCTCCGGGCGGACGTGCTCGGCCATCGGCTCATCGACGTGGAAGCCGCCCACCTGATCAAGGCCGCCGACCTGGAACTGGAGCAGCGGGACGGCGAATGGGTGCTCACCGGCGTGGACACCCAGCGTCGGCGGCACGGGCTGGCCGCGCTGACCGGGCGCTCCGGGCCCGACGCCGGGCCGCACGCGTTCCGGGAATGGGCCGCGTTCGAGCCGCTGATCGGCCATACCGGCAGCCTGACCATGCGGGGGCCGTTCGCGCGCATCCGCCGGCTCAAGCCGGCCCAGATCGCCGACCTGCTGGAGGAGGCATCCAAGGCCGAGGAGACGGAGATCCTCGGGCAGGTCCACGCCGACCTCGAACTCGAGGCCGACGTGTTCGAAGAACTGGACGAGGATCTGGCGGTCCGGCTGCTCGGCGCCCGCACCGACACCGAGATCGCCGAGGTGCTGTCCCGGATGCGGGCCGATGACGCGGCAGACGCGGTAGCCGAACTGCCGCAGGCCCGCCGCCAGCCTGTGCTGGATCTGCTGCCGCCGGGCCAGCGCACCAAGGTGCTGACGCTGATGGGCTTCAACCCCACCAGCGCGGGCGGGCTTATGGGCGTCGATTTCCTGGCCCTGCCGCCGGCCACGCCGGTGAGGGAGGCGCTGGTGGCGGTCGGCCAGTCGCACCCGGTCCAGCCGGAGGCGCTGACCAGCGTGCACGCGGTCAGCCAGCGCGGGCGGCTGATCGGGGTGGCCAGCCTGGTCGCCCTGCTGCAAGCGGACCCGGACACCCCACTGGAACAGGTGTGTGACACCGATCCGGTGCGGGTCGGCGCGGGCACCGATGTGGTGGACGTCGCGGTGCTGATGAGCGACTACAACCTGATCACGATCCCGGTGGTGGACGAGCGCCGCCACATGATCGGCATCATCACGGTGGACGACGTGCTGGAATCCACCCTGCCGGGGGACTGGCGCCGGCGGGAGGTGGCTCAGCCGCCCGACGCGCATGTGGGAGACGGCGCGTGACCGCATCCGGCGGCGAGAACCCGCCACCCGCGCGGCCGACCCCGGCCCGCTCGCCGCCGGCTCCCGCCCCGCTGCCGCCGCCGCCCCCCGCACAGCCGCCGATGCCGGCGCCCGCGGTGGTGCCGCCTGCCGCTAGCCGGCCGGCATCGGCCCGCGCGCCCGCTCCGTCAGCCGGGCCGCGGCCGGAACTCGCACACCCGAGCGCGGTGCTTGACGAGGCGCATCTCGGCGACATCGAGGGCGCACTGGGCCGGATCCGGGTCGGTGACGAGCAGCGCAGCGGCTGGCGCCGGCGCCTGATCACGTTCCTGGCCATCGTCGGGCCCGGCCTGATCGTCATGGTCGGCGACAACGACGCCGGCGGCGTCTCCACCTACGCGCAGGCGGGCCAGGACTACGGCTACAGCCTGCTGTGGGTGCTGCTGCTGCTGATACCGGTGCTCATCGTCAACCAGGAGATGGTGGTCCGGCTCGGCGCGGTCACCGGTGTCGGGCACGCCCGGCTGATCAACGAGCGGTTCGGCCGGTTCTGGGGCTGGTTCAGCGTCGGCGACCTGTTCCTGCTCAACTTCCTCACCATCGTCACCGAGTTCATCGGCGTCTCGCTGGCGCTCGCCTTCTTCGGGGTCAGCAAGTACATCGCGGTCCCGGTTGCCGCGGTCATCCTGGTGGTGATCACGGCCAGCGGCAGCTTCCGGCGCTGGGAGCGAGCCATCTTCTTCTTCATCGCCACCAGCCTGGTGCTGTTCCCGCTCGCGTTCGCCTCCCACCCCTCCTACCGGTCGAGCCTGTACCACCTGTTCGTGCCGGGTATCCAGGGCGGCGTCAGCTCGGCCGCGATCCTGCTGATCATCGCCATCGTGGGCACCACGGTGGCGCCCTGGCAGCTGTTCTTCCAGCAGTCGAACGTCATCGACAAGCGGATCACGCCGCGGTTCATGGGCTACGAGCGAGCCGACACGATGCTGGGCGCGTTCGTCGTCATCGTGGGCGCGGGCGCCATCTTGATCATCGCCGACTTCGCGGTCCGCGGGACCTCGCTCGCCGGGCATTTCACCGACGCCCTCGGGGTCGCCGAAGCCCTCCGCATGCACGGCTACTGGTACGGCGCGCTGTTCTCGATCGTCCTGTTCGATGCGAGCATCATCGGCGCGGCGGCGGTGACCCTGTCCACCAGTTACGCCTTCGGCGACGTGTTCGGGCTGAAGCACTCGCTGCACCGCAGCTTCCGCGACGCGAAGCAGTTCTACCTGAGCTACGCCGGGCTGGTGCTGGTGGCCGCGGCCATCGTGCTCATCCCGGGCGCGCCACTCGGGCTCATCACCACCGCCGTCCAGGCCCTGGCGGGCGTGCTGCTGCCCAGCGCCAGCACCTTCCTGCTGCTGCTGTGCAACGATCGCGAGGTGCTCGGCCCGTGGGTCAACGCGCGCTGGCTCAACGCGGTGGCCGTCCTGATCATCGCCACGCTGCTGCTGCTGTCCGGCGTGCTGGTGGTCACTACCGTCTTTCCCAGCATCGGCGCGACCGCGGCAGCCCTCTGGATCGCGGCCGTCATGGCCGCCGGGGTGCTGGCCGCGGCGGCCTGGCTGCGGATCCGCCGGCCAAGCCGTGCTCCCGCCACCCCGCTGGTGCACATCCCCCGCGAGCAGCGCGCCACCTGGCGGATGCCACCGCTGACCCTGCTCAAGCCCGTCGTCTGGTCGCCCGCGACCAAGCTGGGGATGATCGTGCTCCGCGGCTACCTGGTGATTTCCGTCCTGCTGCTGATCGTCAAGGCCGTGCAGCTCGGTGGCGGCTGACCGGCCGGGACTGGCCCGGCTTGGCCCGCCCGGCCCCGGCCGGGTACACTTGCACACGTTTGCAAAGTGAGGCACCTCGTTCGGTGAGGCGTCGACACGAACACAGGCCACTGATCCGACGACGTCGAGAGACGCCCAGGGTCAGGACAGGTTTCCCCGGCTTAAGGGGTGACCCGAGGTGGCTGCGCCGCAGGCGCTACGTCGTGTCGTGCCAAAGCTCTGACGAGTAGGGGTGCGCGCCGGTTTCCCGTCGGCGTCCTTCCCTGGTGCTGCCCGGGCCGAAGCGTGCCCGGCGCGGCCCCGTGCCGGGCCGGCACCCGCGTGTGCCCTGACCTGAGGGAGGCGAGATGGATAGCAGTAGACCGGGCCATGAACAGGCCCGAATCCAGCCGTTCTCGTTTTCCCCAGGCACGCGGTAACCACCCGCCCGGCGACACCAACCCCGCTTAGCCCGAGCGCAGCGTGGGACGATCCGCGTGCCCTCCCGGACACCCGAGGGAGGGATCGTCATGACCACCATCACGGACGTGCGCAGCGCGGTGCTGGACGACCAGCATGCCGGCGACATCCGCGGCGCACTCGGCACCATCGCGCTGCACGACACCGCGCCCCGCCGGGGAATGTCCGCCACGCTGAAGACCCTGCTGGCCATCGTCGGCCCCGGGCTGATCGTCATGGTCGGCGACAACGACGCCGGCGCCTTCGCCACCTACGGGCAGGCCGGCCAGGACTACGGCACCCGCCTGCTGTGGACGCTGCTGCTGCTGGTCCCGGTCCTGTACGTCAACCAGGAGATGGTGCTGCGCCTCGGCGCGGTCACCGGGGTCGGCCATGCCCGGCTGATCCTGGAGCGGTTCGGCCGGTTCTGGGGCGCGTTCAGCGTCATCGACCTTTTCATACTTAACGGCCTGACGCTCGTCACCGAGTTCATCGGGGTCACTCTGGCCGCGGCCTACCTCGGCCTGCCCAGGCTGGCCGCGGTGGTCCTGGCCGCGGCGGTCATCGTCGGGTCGGCGTTCACCGGCAGCTTCCGCCGGTTCGAGCGGATCGCGGTCGCGTTCTGCGGCGCCAGCCTGCTGCTCGTGCCGGTCTACTTCCTGGCCCACCCGGGCCCGGCCCAGATGGCACGCGGCTTCGTCATCCCGACGCTGCCCGGCGGTGCTGGCCAGCTGTCCACCGTGATGCTGCTGATCATCGGGATCGTGGGCACCACCGTCGCCCCCTGGCAGCTGTTCTTCCAGCAGAGCTACGTCATCGACAAGCGGATCACCCCCCGCTTCATCCGCTACGAGCAGGCCGACCTGTGGATCGGCATCGTCATCGTGGTGATCGGCGCGGCCGCGCTGATGGGTGCCACCGCCGCCGCGTTCGCCCACTCGGGCGCGTTCGGGCACTTCACCGACACCGCCGGGCTGGCGCGCGGCCTGCAGGCCTACGCCGGCCGGGTCACCGGGGTGCTGTTCGCGGTCGCGCTGCTCGACGCCTCGGTCATCGGCGCCTTCGCGGTGTCGCTGTCCACCGCGTACGCGATCGGCGACGTGCTCGGCCTGCGTCACTCGCTGCACCGCGGGGTGCGCAACGCCAAGGGCTTCTACGCGGTCTACGCCGGCCTGATCGCGCTGGCCGCGGTCATCGTGCTCGTCCCCGGCTCTCCGCTCGGGCTGCTGACCGAGGGCGTGCAGGTGCTGGCCGGTGTGCTGCTGCCCAGCGCCACCGTGTTCCTGCTGCTGCTGTGCAACGACCGGGCCGTCCTCGGGCCCTGGGTCAACGGCCGCGCGACGAACCTTTTCACCTCCGCGGTGGTGGCCGTCTTGATCACGCT
>DATDGI010000396.1:0-12859 GCA_036522155.1 Streptosporangiaceae bacterium | reverse complement strand
GGGGCCGGCCGACGTCCGCCAGATCGTGGCCGGGCTGGGCATCCGGCCGGCCAAGCAGCGGGGGCAGAACTTCGTCATCGACCCCGGCACGATCCGGCGCGTGGTCACCCTGGCCGCCGTGGACCCGGGCGAGGTGGTGCTCGAGGTCGGCCCCGGAGTCGGCTCGCTCACGCTCGGCCTGCTGCCCGCCGCCCGGCGGGTCATCGCGATCGAGGTCGATCCGGCCCTCGCCGCCGCGCTGCCCGGCATCGTCGCGGCCCGCGCCCAGGAACTCGCCCCCCGGCTGGCGGTGGTGACCGCCGACGCGGCCCGGGTGACGGCCGCGGACCTGCCCGGCGAACCGCCGTCGGTGCTGGTCGCCAACCTGCCCTACAACGTGGCGGTGCCGGTGGTGCTGCATCTGCTGGCCACCGTCGGCTCGCTGGCCCGGGGCCTGGTCATGGTCCAGGCCGAGGTCGCCGACCGGATGACCGCGCCGCCCGGCAGCCGGGTCTACGGCGTGCCGTCGGTCAAGCTGGCCTGGTTCGCGGCCGCCCGCCGGGCCGGCCCGGTGCCGCGCACCGTGTTCTGGCCGGTGCCGAACGTGGACTCCGCGCTGGTCGCCTTCTCCCGCCGCGAGCCCCCGACCGGGGCGGCCAGGGAGCAGGTGTTCGCGGTCGTGGACGCCGCGTTCTCCCAGCGGCGCAAGACGCTGCGGGCGGCGCTGGCCCGGTGGGCGGGCGGCCCGGACGAGGCCGAGCGGATCCTGCGCGCCGCGGGGGTGGACCCCGGCGCCCGCGGTGAGTCACTCACCGTGGCCGAATTCACCCGGATTGCGGGCTCGGTCAGCACAGGGTGACCAGCCCGCGGTGGGGACGGCTACCATCAGGACATCGTGAGCCCTGTGACCGCCGTGACCGTGCGCGTGCCGGCGAAGGTGAACCTGCAGCTGGCCGTGGGCCCGGTCCGGGCCGACGGCTATCACGACCTGGTGACGGTGTTCCACGCGGTCGCTCTCTTCGACGAGGTGACGGTCAGCCCAGCGGCGCGGGACAGCGTGACGATCACCGGGGAGGGGGCCGGCCGCGTCCCGACCGACGACAGCAACCTGGCGGTCCGCGCCGCCCGCGCGGTCGCGGAGGTAGCCGGGCCGGCCAGCCGGGACACCCCGGGGCTGGCCATCCGCATCCGCAAGCGGATCCCGGTCGCCGCGGGACTGGCGGGCGGCAGCGCCGACGCGGCCGCCACCCTGGTCGCCTGCAACGAGCTCTGGCGGGCCGGCCTGGGCCAGCCGGAACTGGCCGAGCTGGCGGCGGGCCTGGGCAGCGACGTCGCCTTCACCCTGGTCGGCGGGACCGCGATCGGCATGGGCCGGGGTGAGCGGGTCACCCCCGCGCTGGCGTCCGGCACGTACCACTGGGTACTTGCGTTCGCCCAGGATGGGCTGTCCACGGTGGAGGTGTATGCGGCCTGCGACCGGCTCCGCGCGGCCGGTTCCGGCGATGCTCACCGGCCCACCCTGGACACGGCGCTGATGACCGCGCTGCGATCGGGCGACCCGGCCGGGCTCGGCCCGCTTCTCGCCAACGACCTGCAGGCGGCGGCGATCTCGCTGCGCCCGGAACTGCGCCGCACGCTGGCGGCCGGAGTCGAGTTCGGCGCGCTCGGCGCGATGGTCTGCGGCTCCGGCCCGACCTGTGCCTTCCTGGCCAAAAGCGCCCGCCACGCCCGGGACCTGGCGGTCGCGCTGGCCGGGGCGGGGGTCTGCCGCACCGTCGCCCGGGTCACCGGCCCGGCCGCCGGAGCGGGCGTGCTTGCTGTGGCGCGGCCGTGAACCTGGTCAGCCTGGAGAAGGTGGCCAAGGCTTACGGCCAGCGGACGCTGCTGGACGGGGTCTCGGCCGGGGTCGCCGCGGGCGACCGGATCGGCGTGGTCGGCCGCAACGGGGCGGGCAAGAGCACCCTGCTGGCCATGCTGGCCGGTACCGGCCAGCCCGACAACGGCCGGGTCACCCGGGCCCGGGATCTGCGGATCGGCCACCTGCCGCAGCAGGACCGGCTGTCCGGCACCGTCGGCGACCTGGTGACCGGCGGCCGCCCGGAACACGTCTGGGCGGGCGACGCGCGCACCCGGTCCGCGGTCGGGGCGCTGCTGCCCGGTATCGATTTCACCGCTCATGCCGAACGCCTGTCGGGTGGCGAATCCCGGCGGGTGGCGCTGGCCGCTTTGCTGCTGGCCGAAACCGACCTGCTGCTGCTGGACGAGCCGACCAACCATCTGGATGTGGCGGCGATCGACTGGCTGGCGCGCTTCCTGGCCGGGCAGGGCCAGGCGGTGGTCGTCGTCACCCACGACCGCTGGTTCCTGGACGCGGTGTGCGAGCGGACCTGGGAACTCGCGGACGGGCGGCTGCATGCCTACGACGGGGGTTATGCCGCCTACGTGCTGGCGCGCGCGGAACGGGCCAGGATCGCCGACGCCACCGAGCGCCGGCGGCGCAACCTGCTGCGCAAGGAACTGGCCTGGCTCCGGCGCGGGCCGCCCGCCCGGACCAGCAAGCCACGGTTCCGGATCGAGGCCGCGAACGTCCTGATCGCCGATGAACCGGCCGCCCGGGACGGAGTCGAACTGGTCCGGCTGGCGACAGCGAGACTTGGCAAGACGGTGCTGGACGCCGAGGACTTGACGATCAGGGCTGGCGGGCGGGTGCTGCTCGATCGGGTTAGCTGGCAGCTGGGGCCTGGGGATCGGGTGGGGTTGATCGGGGCTAACGGGAGCGGGAAGACGTCGTTGCTGAGGGTGCTGGCTGGCGCGGAGGGGGGCCGGCAGTCCGGCTCCGCCGCCTCGGCAGCAGAAACGCCGCTGCGGCGAAGCCGCACCGCCGGCCTGGGCGGCGGCTCCGATGGTGGCTCGGGTGAGGCCTCCGGGCTGGGGGTGGAGGGGCGAGTGGTCGTGGGGAAGACTGTCCGGATTGGATATCTGGAGCAGGATGACGCGCATGTTGATCTGGGGTTGTCGGCGCGGGAGGTGGTGGCGGAGGTTAGGGGGAACTTCCTGGCGGCTGAGGGGCCGGGGTCGGTCGGGGGGTTGCTGGAACGGTTGGGGCTGGGAGGCGATCGGCAGTTTGTGGCGGCGGGGGAGTTGTCGGGCGGGGAGCGGCGGCGGGTACAGGTGCTGCGGGTGCTGGCGGGGGAGCCGAACGTGCTGCTGCTGGACGAGCCCACTAATGATCTTGATGTGAGCACGCTGACCGAGCTGGAGGATTTGCTGGATGGCTGGCCGGGGTCGCTGCTGGTGGTGAGCCATGACCGGTACTTCCTGGAGCGGGTGACCGATCATGTGCTGGCCCTGATGGGTGACGGGAGGCTGTCCTACCTGGGCGGCGGGGTGGATGAGTATCTGGCCCGGGCACGGCTGGCGGCGGGCACCGGGGGCGGCCGGGAGGCGGCCCCGGAGGCAGGGCCGGGACCGGCGGGGGCGGAACGCGCCGCGCGCAAGGAACTGCAGCGGCTGGAACGGCAGCTTGACCGGCTGACCGCGCGGGAGGCGGACCTGTCGGCCGAACTGGCCGCGCAGGCCAGCGACTACCAGAAACTGATCGAACTGGGCGCGTCGCTGCGCGCCGTCCAGGCCGAGAAGGTCACGCTGGAAGAGCGCTGGCTCACCGTGGCCGAGAGACTGCCCAGCTAGTGCCGCGTCAGGCAACGTTCGCCCTGTTCTCCAACGCAGTTCGGAGCCGCGCGTTCTGGGGCACTCCACTCCCTTCCTCTGCTATTCAGGTTGTTCAGGATCCCTTGGGGAGGACGCCTTGGGCGCGGCAACGGCGATCGTGAACGCGAAGGTATTCGACGGGACGAAGTCGCAGGACTGGACTTCGGTCCGGTTCGCTGACGGCCTGATCACCAAGTGCTCGGTCGCCTCGGCCGCCCAAGAAGGCGACGAAGTCATCGACGCGGGCGGCGGGATGGTGCTTCCCGGTCTGATCGACGCGCACGTGCACCTCGTTCCCGGCGCTCTCGCACAATCGTTGACCTTCGGCGTTACCACCGTTCTCGACATGTTCAGCAAACCCGACCTGGTGGCCAGCGCTAAGGAGCAGGCCGGCTCCCGTCCGGACGTGGCCGACGTGCGTTCCTCGGGTGTCGGTGCCACCGCGCCCGGCGGGCACCCGTCGATGATGTACGCCCCGTTCCCGACGTTGACCGCCGCTGACCAGGCCGAGCAATTCGTGGCGGAACGGATCGCGGCGGGCTCGGACTATCTAAAGATCATCTCCGGCACCGGGGGGCTATGGCCCTCGCTGGACCCCGAAACCATCCAGGCACTGGTCATTGCCGCGCATAGCCGCGGCATAGTCGTCGTCGCTCACGTGAGCTCGACGGCCGGTGTCGAGGAGGTCGTGTCCGCCGGTGTCGATGTGGTGGCCCACGTCCCTGCGAACGCCGAGCTGGACAAGGCCCTGGTCGAACGCATGGCCGAAGCCGGAATCGTGGTCGGTCCGACGCTGGCCACCATCGAGAACACCCTCGGCGAACCGGGTGGCGCGGCAGTTGCAGAGGACCCACGGCTCGCTGAAGCGCTTGGCGACGCCTGGGCACGCCGGTTGACTTCGGATGCCTCGGGATGGCATGGCCGGCAAATGCCGCCCTACTCTCGGGCCGAGGACAACGTGCGACGACTGGCCGATGCGGGGGTCACTCTGCTGGCGGGCACGGATGCTCCGAACCCGGGGACCGTGTTCGGAGCAAGCCTGCACCGAGAGCTCGAACTCCTTGTACGGTGCGGCATCAGCCCGGCGCAGGCCCTGGCCGCTGCCACGGCTGAACCGGCACGAGTGTTCGGCCTCGCCGACCGAGGACGTGTCGCCGCCGGGCAGCGCGCGGACCTGGTCCTCGTGTCCGGTGACCCGTTGACGGACATCACCGCGACGCGCGCCATTGAGCGGATATGGCGCGGGGGCATAGCCTGCGATCGATACGCCTTCGTCGCGAGCGCTGCCGAAGCTGAGCAGCTTGACGCTTTCGACGCTCAGGTCGCCAAGGTCGTGGCAGCCGTGCGCGAACGCTGGTCCAACTGATCCGAGGAAGGCCCCCTTGAACGCGGGTTACTGGTCGGCGGCCAGGAAAGCCTGGGCGATCACCGCGTAGCCGGTGGCGTTGGCGTGCTCGTTTGGCCCCTGCGGGGGCGGCACGCATTCCCACGTCCACAGGCAGATGTTGGCCACGTTCTGCGGCACGGTGCCGATGCCCGGCAGCGTCACCTGGTCGGTGAAGTCGGCCGAATCGAACGCGGTGAACACATCGGCGACCCGGGCATCCGCCGCCTGGAACCCGCTGGCCAGGACATTGTTGAACTGCTCGGCCAGGGCCACACTCAGCTGGGCGGTCGTCTGCCCGGCCGGGCCGGTGAGCCAGGCGGCGAGTTCCGGGACGTAGTAGCGCATGCCGATGATCCGGACCTCGTCGCCGCCGGCCGCCCGCAGCGCGGTCATGATGGTGCTGAGGTTGGCCGCGATCTGGGGCAGCACCTGGGCCAGACAAGCCTGGATCTGGCTGGGGGGGAGCACGACGCACGGGTTCAGGTCGTTGGCGCCGATGTCGATGGTGATGAGCGATACGTGCCGGTGCCGGTGCAGGAAGGCGACGGCCGCGGCCAGCTGTGATCCCGCCGGGTGGCCGGTGCCGACCGGGGACAGCTCCCGGTCACCGCGGTAGGTGCAGATGCCGCCGTTGATCAGGGTTCCGGTGGTCTCCCCCGAGCAGCCCAGCTGGACCAGGTGCAGCCGGTGATCGGCGGCCGCCAGCTTCGCGTACAGGTCGTTCACGTAGCCCTGCGAGGTGGGCGTGTCGACCCCGGCGGAGTTGGGCTGGATGCCGACCGACAGGGAATCACCTAACGACAGGTAGTAGCCCGGCCGTTCGCTGAAATGGCGGCTGGCGGCCAGCGCCGGAGTGGCGGCGGTGAGTGCCCCGGCGACGAGGGCGGCAATGGTGACCACGGACGCGAGGCGGGACATCGGTGTCCTTCCGTCGTACCGAATCCGTACGAACTGAACCGGATAGTAACTTCCTGTGGCCGGCCGGTATCCGATATCGGCCCAGAAATGGACAGAAAATGACCGGAGGATGAATGGGCCAGACTATCCAGCGTCGAGCGGGGCGAGCAGGGTGCGCAGCAGATCGGCCAGGGTGCGGCGGGCTTCGGCCGGGACCGGCTCAAGCAGCGCCTGCTCCCCGGCCAGCAGGTCGGCCAGCGCGGAGTCCACCCGGGCCTGGCCCTGGGCGGTGAGCGTGACCAGCACCCCTCGCTTGTCCTGCGGGTCAGGAGACCGGCTGACCAGGCCCGCTTCTTCCAGCCGGTCGATCCGGTTGGTCATGGTGCCCGAGGTGACCAGCGTGGTGCGCAGCAGCGCGCCCGGGCTGAGCTGATAGGGCGGGCCCTGCCGGCGCAGCGCCGACAGCACGTCGAACTCCCCCAGTTCCAGGCCATGACTGGCGAATGCGGCCCGGCGGGCCCGGTCCAGGTGGCGGGCCAGCCTGGTCACCCGGCTCAGCACCTGGAGCGGCTCGACGTCGAGGTCGGGGCGTTCTGCCCGCCAGGCGGCCACGAGGTCGTCCACCTCGTCCCGCAGGGGTTCTCCCGCCATCGGCGCAGCATATCTCTTGATGTCAAGAGTCAGCCATCGGCACCGCCGTTCAGTATTATCTTGACGTCAAGAGATTTGGAGGGTGGAATGTGGGACCCGGGCCTGTATCAGCGGTTCGCCGGCGAGCGCGGGCGGGCCTTCTTCGAACTCCTCGCGCGGGTGGGCGCCAGCGATCCCGGTTATGTGACGGACCTCGGCTGCGGGCCGGGGAACCTGACCGTGACGCTGGCCGAGCGCTGGCCGGGGGCTGATGTCGTTGGCGTGGACAACTCGCCGGAGATGATCGGCGCCGCGCGGGCGGCCGGCCAGCGGCCCGGCCTCCGCTTCGAGCTCGGGGATCTGCGCGACTGGCGGCCGTCCCGGCCGGTGGACGTGCTGGTCTGCAACGCCGTCCTGCAGTGGGTGCCCGGTCATCTGGACCTGATCCGGCAGTGGCCGGGCCTGCTGGCCCCTGGTGGCTGGCTGGCGATCCAGCTGCCCGGCAACTACGACCAGCCGAGCCACGCGATCCTGCTCGACCTGGTCCGCTCGCCGCGGTGGCAGCCGCTGCTCGCCGGGGCGGGGCTGAACCGGCAGGCGCACGACCCGGCCGACTACCTTGACGTGTTCGCCCAGGCCGGATGCGCGGCTGACGCCTGGGAGACCACCTACCTGCACGTGCTCACAGGGCCCGACGCGGTGACCGAGTGGTACCGGGGCACGGGGCTGCGGCCGGTGCTGGCCGCACTCGATCCGGGCCAGGCCGCCGAGTTTCTGGCCGAGTACGGCGAGCGGGCGCGGGCGGCGTATCCCGCCCGGCCCTACGGGACGGTGCTGCCGTTCCGCCGGGTGTTCGCGGTGGCGCACAAGCGGTAGGCCCGGCGGGCCGCGAGGTAGCCGCTCAGGACGGGCGTTTGGCCGCCTTGGCCGAGATGCTCGGGGCATGCTCCAGCTGCGACAGGCCGTTCCAGGCCAGGTTGATCAGGTGGGCGGCGACCACCTCGACCTTGGGCTTGCGCGCGTCCAGCCACCACTGGCCGGTGACCGCCACCATGCCGACCAGCATCTGCGCGTACATCGGGGCCAGCTTCGGGTCGTAGCCGCGGGCGCGGAAGAAGTCGCCCAGGATGTACTCGACCTGGCTGGCGATGTCGCTGATCAGGCTGCCGAACGTGCCCGCCCCCGAGGCCGGGTGCGAGTCGCGGACCAGGATACGGAACCCGTCGGCGTCGTCCTCGATGTAGCGCAGCAGGGCGACCGCGGCTGCCTCGAACTTCTCCCGCGTGTGCTCGCCGCCCAGGATCTGGGTCGCGGTGGTGAGCAGCCGGTCCACCTCGCGGTCGACCACGACCGCGTACAGCCCTTCCTTGCCGCCGAAGTGCTCGTACACGACCGGCTTGGAGACACCCGCCTGGCTGGCGATCTCCTCGATCGAGGTGCCCTCGAAACCGCGCTCGGCGAACAGCCTGCGGCCGATGTCGAGCAATTGCTCACGGCGCTCTCTGCCGGTCATTCGCCTGCGGTGGTTGGAGTCGGAATTCGGATTGCTCACGTGTCCATCATGGCCATCACGCGGCCATACGGTTAATCGGGTCGGCCGGGTCCGCCGGGCGCCGCTTGGTCATCGAGCCCAGCCGCTTGTGCCGCTTGCCGGTGAGTTTGCTGGTCAGCCGGTCCTCGTCCGGCCACCGCACATCCCACGCCCAGCCCAGCTTCTCCGCCCACCAGATCGCGCGCGCGCTGATGTCGATCTGCCCTTCCAGCGCGCCGTGCCGGGCGCAGGTCGGGTCGGAGTGGTGCAGGTTGTGCCAGGACTCGCCGAACGAGGGAATGGCCAGCCAGGCCACGTTCCTGGACTTGTCCCGCACCTCGAAGTCCTCGTTGCCGAACGTGTGGCAGACCGAGTTGATCGACCAGGTCACGTGGTGCAGCAGGGAGATCCGGACCAGGCTGGCCCAGAAGAAGGCGGTGAGCGCGCCGGCCAGCGACAGCGACCACAGGCCGCCGATCAGCGCGGGCCCGAATATGGAGATGGCCGCCCAGAGGGGGAAGGTGCGGGAGATCCGGCTGATCGGCGGGTCGGCGAGCAGGTCGGGGCAGAACTTCTCCTGCGAGGTCCGTGCCGGGTCGAACAGCCAGCCCATGTGCGCGTAGAGGAAGCCCTTGGTCAGCGCCCGCCAGTCGTTGCCGAACCGCCACGGCGAGTGCGGGTCACCTTCCTTGTCGCTGTACTTGTGGTGCCGCCGGTGATCGGCCACCCAGACCAGCACCGGCCCCTCGATGGCCATGCTGCCGGCGATGGCCATCGCCACCCGCAGCGGCTTGTTCGCCTTGAAGGAGCTGTGCGTGAAGTGGCGGTGGAAGCCCATGCTGATCCCCATGCCGGTGACCACGTAGAAGACCAGGCCGATCACGATGTCACGCCAGCCGAGCCCCCAGCCCCAGGCCAGCGGGATGGCCGCGAGCACTGCAATCAGCGGTATCACCACGAAGGCGGCGACCAGGAACCGGTCCAGCGGGGTGTTCGGCTCCGGCTCAACGTCCGGGCGCGGTGTGCGCGTGAGCACAGCCGGGCCCGGGGCGGGGGCGGCCGGGACGGTGTCGGCGGTAGCGGTCATCGGGGTCCTCGCTCTGGGGGTGGGGGCGGGCGCAGGCTGATGCTTACGTCACCGTAACCTACCTTACCGTAGGTTGCGCAAGTAAACGGGTCAGATTTCACCTAGACGTGGGCGGGCCATCACTTTCGGTATGCCGGCCGTCTCACTATCCGAGAGGAATCCAGCACCCGCCGTATTGCGCAGGATTTTGGATGGTCCGAGGGCGCCGCGCCGCGGTCGGGCATCGAACCGGACACCAGGTAAGAGTTCCGGCGCCTGGACTCGAACCAGGACAAACCAGGCTTCAAAGACCTGTGGGCTGCCAATTACCCTACGCCGGAGCATCGCCCGTTCTTCTCCGCAGGCGACGTCATCCACGATACCGAGCCGACTGCAGACTCTCACGCGCCTTGCGATGCGGCCCGTCTACGAGCAGGTCTGCTCCTCTTCGGGGGCTTCTCCCCCTCCATCGGTAATGGCCGCGCGAACCCAGCCCTCGATCCGGCGGTAGAGGTCGGCGCTCCGCAGCACGTCGATGCGCAGGCAGCCGTGATAGCTGTCGCCCACGTTCTTGCGGACCGTTTGTGGGTTGTGCCGCTTGAGCGTCGGCCTGTGGAACTGTGTGGGTTCCGCACCGGTCACTGCGATCCAGAAGCATTGGGCCGCAGCCTGGTCGCCGGACTCGTGAATGCAGAGGCGATAGCGGATCTCGTGACGGTCAACTCCGGCGGCATCGAGGAAGCGCAGGAAGAACGTCACGAGCCCGGGATCCCCGTTGATGAAGTCGACTCGCTCCTTCAATTGGTACGGCTTGCTCTTGGCCCCTTCGCACCAGTAAGCGATGGCGCCGGCGATGAGGAGTTCCCGCTTGTTCAGGCGGCCGATCTCGGCGGCCGCGGCGACGCGGGCGGCTTCACGCTTGGTGTCCCGGATGGGACGCTCCGCCTCCCAGTAGCGGCGGACTCCTTCTGCTGCCCGTTTCCGGCACTCCTCGTAGCTGAGGCGCTCTGGGCGGGCGAGGTCGCGGACCCAGAGGGATACCGAGCTCTTGGCCACGCCGAGTTCGGCCGCGATCCGGTCATAATCCAGGCCCTGCTCGCGCAACGACCGGGCCTTGACGCGTAACGCGTCCTTGGCGTTGGGGCGGCGGGTCCACTCCGGCGGTGGCTCTCCGGCGAGCACCGTGTTGAGGGTGGCGTTGCTGGTGATGCCGAGGATGTCCTTGATCTCGCGGCGGGACCGGCCGGTACGGCGCAGGGCAATCGCGCGGGCACGCAGGCTGTCGGCCGGCAGGGAGTCAGAACTCATGTTCGAACGGTAACGGCTGCTGCCGACAAGAGCGAAGCCACCGCATCCGGGGGAGATATGGCTCACATTGGGATGGAGGCCGACCTGAGGGCAGGGCCGGCCGGGGCGGGCCTCCGCTAGCCTGGGCAGGCCCAAGCGCAGGGGAGGGCGATGTCGCGGCGGAACGGTGACCTGGCCTCCGGCAGGCTCCTGACCGGGAGGTATCCTGCCAGAGTCGGGCACGTGAACAGGTTTGGCTACACCGGGGACGTGCCGGGGGATGTGGCACGGGGGACCCGGTTGACCGGGGAGCGACAACCTTGGAGCACAACCGCGTGAGTGTGAGCCGTCCGGCTGTCATCATCCTGGCCGCAGGAGCCGGTACCCGGATGAACTCGGCGCTGCCCAAGGTGCTGCACCCGATCTGCGGCCGGACCATGCTGGATCACGTGCTCACCGCGGCCCGTGAGCTGGACCCCTCCGACATCATCGTGGTCGTCGGCCACTGCCGCGACCAGGTCATCAGCCATCTCTCCGAGCACGCGCCGGACGCCCGGGTGGTGGTCCAGCATCGCCAGGGCGGGACCGGCCACGCGGTCCGGACCGTGATCGAGGAGGTCGGCCTGGCCGGGGGCACCGTGGTGGTGACCTACGGCGACGCCCCCGCGCTGCGCGGCCGGACGCTGACCGCGCTGGTCAACCGGCATGACGAACGGCACGCCACCGCCACCGCCCTCACCACCGTCATGGACGACCCCACCGGCTACGGCCGGATCATCCGGGACGGTGAGGGCGCCCTGCTGGAGATCGTGGAGGAGGCCGACGCCACCCCCGAGCAGCGGGCCATCAAAGAGGTCAACTCCGGTGTCTACGCGTTCGAGACCAGCCTCCTGGCCGACTCCGTCAAGCGGGTGCCGACCGACAACGCCAAGGGCGAGGAGTACCTCACCGACGTGGTGGCCATCATGCGGGCCGAGGGGCATCACGTCGCGTCCGTGCTGGAGAAGGATCCGCTGGAGGTGTTCGGCGTCAACGACCGCACCCAGCTCGCGCAGGCCCGGCGGATCATCAACGACCGGCTGCTCGACCACTGGATGCGCCAGGGCGTGACCATCTTCGACCCGCGGACGACCGCGATCGACGCGGACGTGGTGATCGGGCCGGATGCCGAGATCGGGCCCGGCACCCAGCTGGAAGGCCGCACCGTGGTCGAGGCCGGGGCGCGGGTCGGGCCCGGGTGCCGGGTACGCGACACCACCGTGGGTGCGGGCGCTACCGTGATTCACGCGGTCTGTGAATCGGCCGTGATCGGCCCGGATGCGGTCGTCGGCCCGTTCGTCTATCTGCCGCCGGGGACCAGGCTGGAGCCTGGCGCCCGGGTGGGCGGGTAGAAATGCACTGCCGTCCCCCGAACAAGGAGCACACCCAGCGTGACGGGCATAACCGCCACCGGCGAGAAGAAGCTGCTGCTCTTCTCCGGCCGGGCCCACCCAGAACTGACCGACGAGATTGCCGACCGCCTCGGTATTGAGCCGACCCCCACCCGGCTCTTCGACTTCGCCAACGGCGAGATCTTCGTCCGCTTCCTGGAGTCGGTACGGGGCTGCGATGCGTTCGTGGTGCAGAGCCACACCTCACCCATCAACCAGTGGATCATGGAACAGCTGATCATGGTGGACGCGCTCAAGCGCGCCTCCGCCAAACGGATCACCGTGGTGACCCCGTTCTTCGGCTACGCCCGGCAGGACAAGAAGAGCCACGGCCGCGAGCCCATCTCCGCGCGCCTCATGGCCGACCTTTTCGCCACGGCGGGCGCGGACCGGCTGATGGCGGTGGACCTGCACACCGCGCAGATCCAGGGCTTCTTCGACGGGCCGGTCGACCACCTGTTCGCGCTGCCCATCCTCGCCTCTTACCTGCAAGCCAAGCTGGACGTGTCCGAGGTCACGGTGGTGGCACCCGACGCCGGCCGGGTGCGGGTCTGCGAGCGCTGGACCGATCGGCTCGGCTGCCCGCTGGCCATCATCCACAAGCGCCGGGACCCTGACATCGCAAATCAGGCCAGGGTGCTGGAGGTGGTCGGCCAGGTCGCGGGCCGGACCTGCATCGTGGTCGACGACATGATTGACACCGGGCAGACCATCGTGAAGGCCGCGGACACCCTGTTCGAGCAGGGCGCCGCCCAGGTGATCGTGACTGCAACGCACGGCGTGCTGTCCGGCCAGGCGGTCGACTTGCTGAAGAACTCGAAGGTCAGCGAGGTGATCGTCACCAACACGCTGCCGATCATGAACGAGAAGCGCTTCGACAAGCTGACGGTGCTGTCGATCGCGCCGCTGATTGCCCGCGCGATCAGCGAGGTCTTCAGCGA
>DATDGI010000395.1:0-8221 GCA_036522155.1 Streptosporangiaceae bacterium | reverse complement strand
GGATCGGCTGGGACGAGCGGGCCTGCGGGCGCGAGCGGCCTGGCCGGGGGGAGCGGGCCACTGTGGCCGGGGCGGGGCCAAACGTCGGCCGCTGGGCCGGGACGGGCCCGGGCCTTGCAGATCGAACTGGCGCCGCCACCGCCGTCGGTCGCCCGCAGCCTGCGGCTGGGCGCCGGCCAGCCGGTGGCCACCGTGACCGTGAGCTTCGAGGATCCGGCCCACTACCCGATCGCGCTGACCACGGCCATGCTCCGGCCCGACCTGTTCCGCATCGTCGTCCAGGCCGCGAGCCCGGCCACGCCCGCAACTGACACAGATGGTCTGGCAACCGCCTGGACACACACCGCGCAGGGCTGGGAACCTTGACCCATCATGTCTGCCGCCTCGTTATCCGCCCGGCAGCGTGCACCGCGGCGGGCGCGTTACCTGATGCCGCCGGGCACGCCCGGCCGCCGTGAGGTCCTGGCCACGCTGAGCCTCCTGGCTCTGCTCGCTGGCTTATTGTTCGGCCAGGTCACCCTGGGGCTGGCGGTCGCCTTACACGCGACAGGGAAGATCACCCGATGGCGGCCGGTATGGCTGGCCATCCCCGCCGCCGCCGGCCTGGTCTGGATCCTCGCCATCGGCCCGGGTACCGCCCTGGCCGGGCTGACCGCCGCCCCACGGGAGCTGCTGGACCTGCTCACCCGCCTGGGGTCGGACCCGGCGCGGCTGGCCCACCTGGGCAGCCTGCCCGCCCGCCCGGTGGAGTGGTTCCCCGGCCAGTTCCCAGCCGGGCTCATCCTCGCCGCCGCCGTGGCGGCGGCGGCCTGGTGGCTGGACTGGCTGCATACCGACGAGTGGCGGCTGCCCGCCCCGCGCCCGGGACTGGCCGCCGGGGCCCGGCGGCGGCTGACCGCGGCCTTCATCGGCTCCGGGGGCGTACTCAGCCGGACAGGGGCCGCCCTGGGTGTCGTTCCCGGCACCGGCCGGCCGGCCGTCGTCGGCTGGCCGGCGGCGGAGCGCGGCGTGCTGGTCACCGGCGCGGCCCCGGCGGCGGTGGCCGGGTCAGGATTTCAGCTGGCCCACGCGGCGATCCGGCTCCGCAAACCGGTGATCGTGGTCGACCTGGCGGCCAGCCCCGGGCTGCCGGCCTCGCTGGCTGAGGTGTGCGCGGCGGCCGGGGCGCCGCTGGCGCGGTTCGGGGCGACGGGGCCGGGCTGCTACGAGCCCTTCCTGGGTGGCGACCCGGCGCGTAACGCGGCACTGGCCCTGGGCATGATCGACTGGGCCCGGGCGCCGGAGCCGGCCCGGCTGGGCTGCCAGTCCGTGCTGACTGACGTGTTCGCCGTGGCCGGGGCGGCGCCTGCGGAGGATGGCCGGGCCGTGCTCGATGATGTCGCCGCGCTGCTGCGTCCCGGCGCGCTCCAGACCCGGATGGACCGGGTACCCGCCTATTACCCGCAGCGGGCCGCGCTGGCCGACCGGGTCGCGACCAGCGCCGCCCGGCTGGCGGCGGATCAGGCCATCACCAGCACCGTGGCCGGGCAACTGGCCAGCTTGCGCGGCTCACCACTGGGCCGGTGGCTGGGCGGCGTCCCGGCGGCGGCCGATGGCAGCCGGATCAGCCTGGCCTCGGTTATCCGGCAGCGAGGGGTTGTCCTGTTCTCACTCGACCGGGCCACGTACGGGCAGGCGGCCGACAGCATCGCGAATCTGGTGGCCAGGGATCTCGCGGATATCTTCACCGGCCTGGCCCAGGCGGGGATCGGGGGCGACGGGCTGGCCTGGTTTGGCCAGTGCGAGACCGCCGATCCGCAGGCATTAGCCGCCTTAGTGACCGCGGGTACCGGTTCCGGGCTGGCGACGGTGCTGAGCACCACCTCCGCGGCAGCGGCGCGCAGGCTGGCCAGCCAGGCCGGTGTGCTCGTCATCCACCGGCTGGCGGACGGCCCCCTGGCCGGGCAGCTCGCCAGGCTGACCGGCCATCATCTGGTGCCAGCCGGGAGCCAGCCCGGCTACCACGTGGCGCCGGCCAGCGGCTGGCCGGACCAGGCCGCCGCGACAGGCCCGGCGGCCGCGGCAAGCCAGGCTGCCGCGGCGACTGCGGTGGCGGGCTTGGCCAGCGGTGCTGCTGGGCCGGTGACCGCCGGGACGCCCTCGGCCGCACCTCCCGGGGCCGACTGGGCCCCGGTCATGACCGGTGAGGCGATGTGCGCACTCCAGCCGGATGAGTTCGCCCTCGTCCTGCGCGGCGCCCCGGACGGGGTGGTGCCACTGGCCGTGAGCGTCACCGCCCGCATCCCGGGCCGGCCGCGGGCGGCGGCCGCCGGGCCCGTCAGCAACGTCGGGCCGGTTAGGGCTAACGGGCCGCCACCCGCCTGGGCGGCCGAGGGCGACGGGGAGGATCAGCCGTGGCCCCGTCCGGCCCAGCCTGGACCGTCGACTGGTTCGCCGGCCGCGGAGCCGGCCGGATCCGACTCGCCAGCCTGGCCGGGCGCACCGGCCTGGGCGGGCGGCCGCACCCGCCGGGAGCGCCCCCGGTGAGCGGCAGGCCGGGCGGTGGTGGCCCGGTGTTCCAGCCGGGCCGGGTGTATCTCGGCTGGCAGTACTCGCTGGCGCAGCCGGATCCCGGGCCGCCGCCGAGGCGCCCGGTCCCGCCCGAGCCCGAGCAGCTGAACCCCGGCTGGCTGTCCGCGCAGCGGCGGGAGGAACGGCTGCTGAGCCGGTACTGGAAGCTGTCGGCCGGCGCCGGCCTCGCGGCGCTGGCCCTGGTGCTGACCCTCGGCCTGTCAGGCCTGCTGAACCCGGCGCTGACCACTCTCGGCGCGGCGGTTTTCGTCATCCTGACGGGCCTGTGCGGGCGGGCCGTCTGGCGCGGCCACCGGGAACTGCAGTCCACCATCTCGGCGGAGGAACACCGGGTCAGTGCCTCCCGCGGCTCGCAGGAGAGCCTGCTCTTCGGCTGGCTCGAAGGTCATGCGCGGCTGTTCCGGGACTGGCAGGCCCAGCAGCAGAGGTTCGCCCGTCAGTCGCTCTGGTACCCGGTCGCGTTGCCGGACGGGATCGACCGGGTGGACGTGGCGGGCGGCACCATGGCCGGCTGGTCGGCCCTGTTCACCATGACCGCGGCGGCCCAGCTGGCGACCGGCGGGGAGGTCACGCTGCTGGATCTGTCCGAGGGCGCGGTCGGCCGCGATGTCGTGGCGCTGGCACCGGACCTGGGCGTCCGGCCGCTGGTCTGGGTCCTGCCTGGTGACCTGCCCCGGTTCGACCTGGGGGTGGGCATGCCCGCCGGGCCGCTCGCCGACGTGCTGGCCGCCAGCGTTGCCGCCGATCCGCCCGCGGACGGCGCGGCTGACCCGGCGCGCGATCACGCGATCATGGCACGGGTCCTGGCTGCGTTAGGGGAGGGCGCCGGGATCGCCAGCGTCATGGCCGGCCTGCGCGCCCTCGGCCAGGTCGGCGACCCACGCGAGGATGTCGAGCGGGGCCTGCTCAGCACGGGCCAGCTGGACCGGATCACCCGTCTGTACGGGCGGGGGGTCACCGACCGGGTGGTGACCGAACGGGCCTGGGCCCTGGAGGCGCGGCTGCACCTGCTGGAACCACTCGGGTCCGCGCCGGTCCCGCTGCCGCGCAGTGCGCTGCGGGTGATTGCGCTGGACCGGGGCGGGACCGGGTTCGGCCACGGGATGCTCGCCAGCTATGTCACGGTGTCCCTCACCCATCTGCTCCGGCAGGCCCCGCCCGGCCCGCCCTGGCGCCACACGCTGTGCGTGGCCGGTGCCGAGCGGCTGCGCGGTGAGGTGATCGACCGCCTGTGCGACGCGTGCGAGACCACCCGGACCGGGCTGGTCCTCGCCTACCGGTCGATCCCGGCCCCGGTCAGGGAGAGGCTCGGGCGCGGGAACGCGGCCGTCGCCTTCATGCGGCTGGGCAACGCCGACGACGCCAAGGTCGCCAGCGAGCAGATCGGGACCGAGCACCGGTTCGTGCTCAGCCAGTTCACCGACACGGTGGGTGCCTCGGTCACCGATACCTCCGGCTGGTCCTACACCAGCACGGTCGGGACCGCCGATTCGCTGGCCGTCTCGGCCTCGACGAGCCAGACCACCGGGCGCAGCCGGGGGCGCGGCCACACACGCGCCGACCCGGCCCCGTTCGGCGCGCACACCGGGTCGGCCAGCGCCGAACAGAGCAGCTCGGTGGGCACCAGCGACTCGGAGTCGATCACGGCCGGGATCAACGCCAGCACATCCTGGGGGGTGAGCACGTCGGCCGCGATCGGGCTGAACGAGTCGCTGGCCCGGACCGCGCAGCGCTCCCGGGAGTTCCTGGTCGAACCGCATCAGCTCCAGCAGCTTCCGCCGAGCGCGGTGATCGTCAGCTACGCGGCGCCGGACGGGCGTCAGGTCGTGCTGGCCGACGCCAACCCGGCCATCCTGACGCTGCCGTCGGTGAGCCCGCTGAGCCTGGCCGAGGCCAGCCAGGCGGCCGCCGCCCGGCCACCGGAGGCCGCCAGCGAGTGGCCGGAACCGGCGCCGCCCCCGGCCCGCCCGGCCCCGGGGCAGGCACCGCCCGCCCGCCCCGGGCCAGTCCGGGCTGACCGGGGCAGCGCGGATGCAGCGCCCCAGCCCCGGCCGTCGGCCCCGGTGAGCTGGCGGTCGAGGAAGGGCCGGCCCCCGCCCAACCTCGGCCCGCCGCCGGAGCCGCTCGACTGGCGCAAGCGGCCCGGGCGATGACGGGCTGGGCCATAGCGGCGCGGGGCCGGCCGGCCGGACCGGGGCGGCCCGGCCGCGGCGCGCGCCTGCCCTGACTGAGAGGCACACATCATGACGGCAATCCCGGTGCTGGGTGACGAAACGGCTGGCCCGTGGTTCCGGGTCGCCTCCATCGCCGCCGCGTGGCCAGCCGGTTCGGCTGACCAGGACTACGTCAATGTGCTGCCCGCCGTGCTGGCCGCCGCCAGCCGCGGCCGTCCGTTCGTGGCCGGCTGGCTGTGCCGGGGCGCGGGCGCGCCGCTGGAACTGATCACCAACGCCGCGCCCGCCGAGCCGTGCTTACCCGCCCTGGGGCGGGACCAGGCGCTGCTTTATCCGCCCGCTTCGCGCGGCCGGCCGCCCAGTCCAGGCTGGCTCGCGGCCTTCGACAGCCTGGTGTGGATGCTGTGCCCGGGCCGCCAGGCGATCCCGCTGGCCACCGCTAGCCCCAGCGTGACCCATCCGGAGCCCCCGCTGCCGACCCTGTTCGAATCGTCCCTCACCGCCCAGCTGGGCCGGCCGTTCGGCTGGCTGGTGGTCGCCGAGCCGGCCGGCCAGCTGGATGCCGAGATCGGCGAACTGCGCACCGAGGTGAACGTGCTGCGCCGCCACGACGAGGAACAGTCCCGGTTCGGCGCCGACCGTGCCGAACGCCGCCTGGCCGAGCTCGACACCTACCGGGACGCGGGCCTGTGGCAGGTGCGGGTCATGGCCGGCGCCGCCACTCCGGCGGACCTCGCCCTGCTGGCGCCGGTCCTGGTCGGCTCGGTCGAGCTGGGTCACCATCCCTACCGGCTGGCGACCGGCCAGGTGCCGCTCCGGCTGGCTGAGGCGCTGCGGGAGACGACGGCGGACCCGCTGACCGGCGCCCACGCGCCGTTCCCGGCCACCGCCGGGGTGCTGGCCGCCCTCGCCGGCCTGCCACGGCTGGAAGTGCCGGGGCTGCGGGTGACCGGGGCGGGCCAGTTCGACCTGACCAGCGAGACCACGGCCGAGGCGCGGCCCAGCGAGCGCGGGAGCAATGGGCACCCCCGGGCCGGCCGGCCAGCAGCGGTCAGCCTGGGGGTGATCCTGGACAGCCTGGACCGGCCGGTCGGTGAATTCGGCGTCCCCCTGGCCACCCTGAACCGGCACGCTCTGGTCGCCGGGGCCACCGGCTCGGGGAAGTCGCAGACCGTCCGGCATCTCCTGGAGCAGCTGACCTTGTCCGGGCTGCCCTGGCTGGCGGTCGAGCCGGTCAAATCGGAGTACGCGGCCATGGCCGGGCGGCTGGCCGGAGCGGGCGGTGCCGCGCTGGGCAGCGTGACCGTCATCAACCCGGCCGATCCGGGGTCGATCCCGTTCTCGGTCAACCCGCTCGCCCCCGAGCCCGGCTACCCGGTCCAGGCCCATATCGACATGGTGCGGGCCCTGTTCCTGGCCGCCTTCGACGCCGACGAGCCGTTCCCGCAGATCATGTCGCAGGCATTGGAGCGGGTCTACACCGACTGCGGCTGGGACGTGGTCACCGGCGGGCGGGTGCCGGGGGCGGCGGCCGGGCCGGTCGTCCCCACCCTGGCCCAGTTGCAGCAGGCCGCGCTGGCGGTGATCGAGGAGGTGGGGTACGGCCCGCAGCTGCGGGCCGATGTGCGCGGGTTCGTGGACGTGCGGCTGCGGTCGCTGCGGGTCGGCTCGGCCGGGCGCTTCTTCGAAGGCGGCCACCCCGGCGACATCGGCGCCCTGCTGCGGCGCAACGTGGTCCTCGCCATCGAGGACGTGGCCAACGACGAGGACAAGGCGTTCCTGATGGGGACGGTGGTGGTCCGGGTGGTTGAGCATTTGCGGTTGCGGGCGAGGGCGGGGCGGGTGGAGGAGCTGCGTCATGTGCTGGTCATCGAGGAGGCGCACCGGCTGTTGCGGGCGGGCCGGGAGGGCCGGGCGAGCGGGCATGCGGTGGAGCTGTTCGCAGGTTTGCTGGCGGAGATCCGCGCGTATGGGGTGGGGCTGGTGATCGCCGAGCAGATCCCGGCCAAGCTGGTCGCTGATGCGGTGAAGAACACGGCTTTGAAGGTGGTGCACCGGCTGCCCGCGCGTGATGACCGGGAGCTGGTGGGGGCGGCGATGAACCTGGATGAGGGCCAGTCGCGGCAGGTGGTGTCGCTGCCGCCGGGGGTGGCGGCGGTGTTCGCCGATGGGATGGACCGGCCGGTGCGGGTGCGGGTGCCGTTCGGCGGGGACCGGGAGCGGGCGTGCCCGGGGCCGGCGCCGCCGCTGGCCGGGCGGCGCAGCCGGGCGTGCGGGCCGGTGTGCGCGGGCGGGCGGGCGTGCACGCTGGTGGAGCTGCGCCGGGCTGAGCTGGCCGCGGCGGCCGGGACCGCCGGGCCGGTGTGGCGGCGGTTGTGGGCGGAGACGCTGGTGCTGGCGTTCCTGGCCAACCGGGGGCTGCCCGCGGTCCCGGTCCCGGTGCGCTCCTGGTGGGCGGGGCTGGACCCGCGGGCCCGGGAGTGCACGGTGGCCAGCGTGCTGGACCGGGTGGTCGGCACCCGGGCGCTGGCGCTGCGGGCCAGCTACGACCCCGGTGACCTGCTGGCGGCGGTGGCGGGTGCGGCGCGGCGGCTGCTGGACGGCGGTGCCGGGGCCGGCGGGCGGCCCGGCCCGGGCTGGGTGATCCCGCAGCTGCGCTGGCTGCACGAGATGGAGCGGGTGGCACCGGCCACCGGCGGCCACCCCGGTGCCGGTGACCGCGCGCCGCCACTGGAGTTCACCATGCCCGGGCTGGCGGACTGGCCGGGCATGCGGGCCGGGCACCGGCTGCGCGCGCTGCGCCGCCACCCGCTGTCACCGGAACTGGCGGCCAACCAGTGGCCCGCCTGGACCGCCCTGCTCGGCCATGATGACCAGCGGGGCTTCACCGCCGATCTGGCCACCGCCGCGGTCGGTCTGCCACCGGGCAGCCAGCTGCGCCACGTCGCGCACCAGCTGGCCGCCGGTGACTGGCTGCCCACCGTGCTGTCCTGGCCCGGCCGGTTCCTGGCCGGGCCAGCAGGCCCGGACCCGGCCCCGTGCACCGCGCAGCCAGGCCGGCCAGATCCGCGGGCCGGATAGCATCATCGGCCATGGGCAAGCTTCCGTTGCGCGCGCGCCTGGCGACCACCCTCGGTGGCGCCGCGGGGAAGATGTCACGCCTGGCCGGCCGCGGCGACGGATCGGTCATCGGCGGGGTCATCGGGCTGCGGGTGGAGCCCGACCTGCTGGGGCTGCTCGCGGCGGGCCGCCAGGTGGTGCTGGTCACCGGCACCAACGGCAAGACCACCACCACCCGGCTCATCACCGCCGCGCTGGGCGCGCTGGGGCAGGAGGTCGCCAGCAACGCCTTCGGCGCCAACATGGAGGCCGGCCTGACCGCGGCCCTCGGGCAGGCACCCGACGCGACGATGGCGGTGCTGGAGGTGGACGAGAAATACCTGCCCGCCGTGCTGGCGGCGACCCGGGCCCGGGTC
>DATDGI010000394.1:0-3525 GCA_036522155.1 Streptosporangiaceae bacterium | reverse complement strand
TGCGCAACCGAATGATAGCGATCACCCCACCGGCTCCCCCGCGGCCGGTGCTGGTCACACCGCTCCGGTGACCGCCTGCTCGGTGCCCAGCCCGGCGGGCGGGAACCCGGCGGCCAGCGCCCGGACGGCGGCGTCCAGGTAGACGGTCAGGTCGGCGTCGGCGCGGGCGCACCACCGGTCGTAGGCGGCCCGGCAGACCGCGAGCGTGGCCCGGCCCACGGCCAGCGGGTACAGCGAGCCCGCGGGCTGCCCCATCCGGTCCGCGGCGAAATCGCTGATGGCCCGCTCCCACGCGTCGTAGTGGACGGCGGCACCGGACTGCAGGGCCGGTACCGAGATGATCAGGTTCATCCTGGTCCGCAGTTCCGGGATGTCGGCGGCCCGGTAGTGGTTGGCCGCCACCACCGCCTGGCGGATGGCCTCCATCATCGGCACCCCGTCGGGCACGGCGGCCAGCGCGGCCTGGATCATCCGCACCTCGGCGTCGAAGTCCCCCCACAGCACGTCCGCCTTGGCGCTGAAGTAGCGGAAGAACGTCCGCCTGCTCACCCCGGCCTCGGCCGCGATCTGCTCGATCGGTGTCTCGTCGAAACCCTGCTCGGTGAACAGCCGCAGGGCGATGAGTTCCAGGGTGCGGCGGCTGGTGCCGGGTGGGCGCCCGCGGCGGACGGCCGGTACGGGCTCGCCCGCTGCCCTCGGTTCGGCCAGGACCATTCACCCTCACCTGCCCGGTGACCAGGCCGTGATCCCGGTGACCAGGGCCTTGATTACGTCACAGAGTGACGTTAACATCCGGCATATTCGGCACCCAGTGACAAAATCTGGAGGCCCGACCGGTGACCAGCACCCTGCCGCCGCTCCCGCTGACCGGGCAGCTCCAGTACGGCCTGGCCGCGCCGATCTGCCTGACCTGGGAACTGACCTACGCGTGCAACCTGGCGTGCGTGCACTGCCTGTCGAGCTCGGGCCGCCGGGACCCGCGCGAGCTGTCCACCGCGCAGTGCCGGGCGCTCATCGACGAGCTGGCAGGCATGCAGGTGTTCTACGTGAACATCGGCGGCGGCGAGCCCACCGTCCGGCCCGACTTCTGGGAACTGATCGGCTACGCCACCACCCACCAGGTCGGGGTCAAGTTCTCCACCAACGGTGTGAAGATCACTCCTGCGGCCGCGGCCCGGCTGGCCAGCAGCGACTACGTGGACGTGCAGATCTCACTGGACGGCGCGACCGCCGAGGTCAACGACACGGTCCGGGGCCGGGGGTCCTACGCGACCGCGTTGCGCGCGATCGGCCATCTCGCTGACGCCGGGTTCCGCGGCTTCAAGATCTCGGTGGTGGTCACCCGGCAGAACGCCGGCCAGCTCGACGACTTCAAGTCCATCGCCGACCGGTTCGGCGCGCAGCTGCGGCTGACCCGGCTGCGGCCGTCCGGCCGGGGCGCTGACGTGTGGCCCGATCTGCACCCCACGGCCGGCCAGCAGCGGCAGCTTTATGACTGGCTGGTGGCCCACGGCGAGCAGGTGCTGACCGGCGACTCGTTCTTCCACCTGGCCGGTTACGGCGCGGCCCTGCCTGGCCTCGGCATGTGCGGCGCGGGCCGGGTGGTCTGCCTGATCGACCCGGTCGGGGACGTCTACGCCTGCCCGTTCGCCATCCATGACGAGTTCCTGGCCGGCAACGTGGGCGAGCCGGGCGGGTTCGCGCGGGTGTGGCGGGAATCGGCGCTGTTCGCCAGCCTGCGCCGGCCCCAGTCCGGCGGCGCCTGCACGTCCTGCTCGGCGTTCGGTTCCTGCCAGGGCGGGTGCATGGCCGCCAAGTTCTTCACCGGCCTGCCCCTGGCGGGTCCCGACCCCGAGTGCGTCAAGGGGTACGGGGCGGCGGCCCTGGCCGCGGCGGACACGGCCGCCCCGCCCCGGCCGGCCGGTGATCACTCGCACCGCGTGGTGCCGGTGTCGATCGGCCGCCGCCCGCCGGACGGCGCTGGCCCGCCCGGGCCGGGCATCACCGCCCGCCAGCCACCGGCCCATGCCTGCGACGAGCATCCGCTCGCCGGGACCAGCCTGGCCGAGTTCGGCCTGGCCGGGCGCGCGGGCTGACCGGTGCGGCTCACCGAGCCGGTGACGCTGGCCGGGCGGACCGCGCCGGCCCGGATCGTGTTCGGCCCGCACGAGACCAACCTGGGCCACCGGCGCTCGTTCTCGGCCCGGCACGTGGCCTACTACCAGCGCCGGGCGGACGGCGGCGCCGGCGTGATCATCACCGAGACGGCGTCGGTGCACCCGTCGGACTGGCCGTACGAGCGGGCACCGCTCGCGGCCGACGGCGCCGACGGCTGGCGGGCGATCGCCGGCGCCTGCCGCCCAGCGGGCTCGCTGGTGCTGGCCGGGCTCGGCCACACCGGGCTGCAGGGCTCGTCGGCGTACTCGCAGGCGGCGCTGTGGGGCCCGGGCCGGTTCGCCGACCCGGTCAGCCGGGAGACCCCGATGGTGATGGGGCAGCCGGAGATCGGCGCGCTCATCACCGGTTTCGCCGAGGCCGCCGGCATCGCGGCGGGCGCGGGGCTGGACGGGGTGGAGATCGACGCCGGGCCGGGCGCGCTGCTGCGGCAGTTCCACTCCGGGCTGACTAATCAGCGCACCGACGCCTACGGCACCGACCGGCTGGCCCTCACCGTGGCGGTGCTGACCGCGGTACGCGCGGCGATCGGCCCGGACCGGGTGCTGGCCCTGCGGCTGTGCTGCGACGAGCTGGCCCCCTGGGCCGGGATCACCCCGGAGGCCGCGGCCGGGCAGGCCGCCGCGCTGGCGCCCCACCTGGACCTGCTGACCGTGGTCCGCGGCGGCCCGTATTCGGCCAGCGCCTACCGGCCGGATGGGCACACCCCGCCGATGGCCAACCGGGATCTGGCTGCCCAGGTCCGGGCGGCGGTCGGCGGGGCCGTGCCGGTGGTGCTGCAGGGCAGCGTGGTCGACGTGGCCGCGGCCCAGGCCGCGCTGGATGGCGGCGCGGCCGACCTGGCCGAGATGACCCGGGCGCAGATTGCCGACGCGGACCTGGTGGCCAAGCTGCGCGCGGGCCAGGCCAGCCGGATCCGGCCCTGCCTGCTGTGCAACCAGACCTGCCAGGTGCGCGACAGCCGCAATCCGGTGGTCACCTGCGTCGGCGACCCCCGCAGCGGGCACGAGACCGAGGAGCCGCCGGACGGCGGCCCCGCACCCGGCGGCCGGGACGTGCTGGTGGTGGGCGGCGGGCCCGCCGGGCTGGAGGCCGCCCGGGTGGCCGCGCTGGCCGGGCACACCGTCCGGCTGGCCGAACGGGCCGGACGCACCGGCGGCGCCCTGCGGGCCGCGGCGGCCGGGCCGGGCCGGGAACGGCTGGCGCTGCTGGTGGACTGGCTGGAAAGCGAATGCCGCCGGCTGGGGGTGCGCATCGGCACCGGGACCGAGATCACCGCGGCCGACCTGGACACCGCTCGCGCGCACGGGGCCGACGTGCTGCTGGCCACCGGCTCCCGGCCGGCGGCCC
>DATDGI010000393.1:0-9427 GCA_036522155.1 Streptosporangiaceae bacterium | reverse complement strand
GGGGGTCATGACGGCCGGCTCCGGCCGCCGTAGCATTTCCCGGGTGTCAACGCAGGTCGAGGGCGGGTATCTCCCGTACCCCCAGGACCGGGACGGGGGGGAGATCCACGGTTAGGGGAGAGGGGGGAGGTGCCCGTCCTCGACGGCTCGATAGTACAGGTCAATTTTCGTTGGCGAAGGTCGGCCAACACGCGCGTACTTTTCACGCACCCGCACTACGTATTGCTTGACCGTCTCCTCGCTGATGGCCATCTGCCGGGCCACCGACTTCAGGGGCATCCCGGTCGCGTAGAGCCGTAGCGCGCGGGATTCCTGCGGGCTGAGTTCGGGTCGGCCGGGCTCGTCATCGGTGGCCAAAATATAGGCGAGCCGAGGTGAGATCCAGGCCATTCCGGAGGCCACGGCCTTAATGGCCGCTCCGACCTGAGCGGCCCCCTCACTTTTGAGCACGTAACCGAGCGCGCCCGCCCGGATCGCGGACAGGACGCTGCCGGGGCGGTCGGATGCGGCCAGGACCAGCACCGCCGGGCCGGCCGCGAGGATCTCCCTGACGTTGCGCTCGACCGTGGTGCCGTCGCCGAGGTGAAGATCGAGCAGGACCACCTGGGCCGCCCGGCCCGGCCCGGCCAGCAGGGCGTCCACCGTAGGTGCCGTGCCAACCACCCGGATGCCGCTGGCGGCACCGGCCAGCCAGCCGGCGATGCCGTCGAGCACGATCGGGTGGTCGTCCACCGCCGCCACGTCGATGACCGCGGTCACACCGGCACCGCCTTGCGCCAGCGGACCTCCAGGAACCCGGCCCCGGTGTCATCCACGTCCACCGCGGCCTGCCAGTCCGCCGTGGCGGGCACGGCCCGCCGCAGCCCGGTCATGTCCGGGGCGGCCTGCGGCGGGTGGTCGAAGGTGAGGAACAGCTCCACGTCGTCGCCGCCGGCCAGGACGGTGAGCGTCACCGGCTGCGGCGGGATCGAGCTCATGACGCCGTCGACGGCGGCCAGGGTGGCCCCGGCCACCTCGGGCGGGGGCTGTCCCGGGTCGCCGACCACCCGCACCTCGGCCGGCACACCACGCTGCCTGGCCGCGTCCAGGGCGGGCGCCAGGCCGGCGAGCAGCCCGCCAGCGCCGGGCGCGCGGTCGGTGAGCGCCTGCCGCAGGGTGGCCGCGTGCCGGGCACACCGCGCCTGCACCTCAGGGCTGGCCGGGTCGAGTGACCCGTCCGCGATGGCTCGCAGCAGCGGCAGCGCTTCCAGTTCCAGCAGGTCCAGCCGGGGCCGCCGGTCCAGCTGGACCGCGGCCGCCGCCGCTGCCTCGGCCGCGGACCGCCCAGCCAGCGCGGCCCGCCGGCCGGCCATTCGGGCATAGGTGCTCACCGCGGGCCGCAGGGCGGCGAACACCGCGAGAATCACCGCCAGCGTGTAGGCGGTGGCCGCCAGCCGGGCCAGGCCCAGCGGGGTGGTCGCGCCCAGCACCCGGCTGGCCAGCACCGCGTGAGCGGTGAATATCACCACCGCGCCGGTGGCCCAGACCCAGACCGGGCGGCTGATCGCGACCAGGGCGAGCAGCCAGCCGGTGCCGACCACCGACCAGTCGACCGTTCCGGCCGCGCCGGTCATCCGCCGGTCCCAGCCGACCAGGACCACCGCTGCCACCGCCACCGCCACCGCAAACGCAGCCTGACGGGCGGAGAGGCCGCCGGCCCTGGCCCGCGGCACCAGCCAGCCCGCGGCGGCCAGCATGCCCAGCCAGACCGCGACCGGGACGGCCGCCTGCCGGTAGCCGTGCAGATAGACGAGCACCTGGATCAGCAGGGTGAGCTGCCAGATCCCGGCCACGGTGCCAGCCACCCGGGGCAGCTCGTTGGCGTAGGCGGCCCGGACCACGGCGGCCGGGCTTTCCAGCGGCGGACGCGGATCGGGGCCGTCTCCGGCAGCGCCCAGCTCCGGCTCGCCCGCGCCCGGGCTTGCCGCCGCGGCCACCCAGCGCAGGGTCACCTCGGTGCCCTCACCCGGTGCGGACCGTACCGACGCCGTGCCCCCGCAGTCGGTGATGCGCTCGATGATGGACCGGCGCAGGCCAAGCCGGGCCGGGTCGGCCCGGGCCGGGTCGAACCCGATGCCGTAGTCCCGGACGGCGACCCGCAGGCCGGCCGGTTCGCCGGCGGTGGCCAGGGTGACGTCGACCCAGGCGGTGCCGGTCTCAGCGTGGGCGGCCACGTTCGCCAGCGCTTCCCGGACGGCGTACACGACCGCGGCCGCCACCGGCGGCGGGATCGGTGTCCCGGCGGCCGGGGCGGCGGCCGGATTCACGTGCAGCGTCAGCCCGCGGGCCCGCATCTCGCTGGCGACCGCCTCGATGCCGGCCAGCAGGCCCCGTCGGGCAGCCCGGCCGCCCCGGCACCGCCATCCGGGTCTCCGAGCGCATGCTCCACGAGCGTGACGTCGTGCTGGCAGCGGCCCACGATCTCACCCGGGCCGCCACTGACGCCGTGGGGCGGACGGGCCAGGGCGGTCAGGGTGTTGATCACCGTGTCGTGCAGCAGCCGCTCGTGCTCGCGCCGCTCGATGTTCCTGGACAACAGCACGTACTGGGACCGGGACTCGGCGTCGGCCTGGGCGAGCGCGCGGTCCGCGGCGGCGGCCCGGCGGAACAGCATCCGGCGTCCCCACCAGGCCACGGCGGCCGCGCCGATCAGCAGCGCGCTGGCCGCGGCCGGGGAACTGCTGCCGGTGCCGCCGGTGGCCAGGACCGAGCCGGCCCAGTAGGCCGCGGCGGATGCGCACGCCAGCGGCATAGCCACCGCGGGCGCGAACCAGGCGGGAACCACCAGCTGGCCGATGGTCGTGATGTACAGCCAGTTGGCGGAGTCGCCACGCATGACGGGCGGCACGCAGCCGACCGCGGTGAGCGCCAGCACCACCTGCACCATGGTGTCGGCGGCCGCGAACCGCCAGCCGGGCTGCCAGCGCCGCAGCGATGCCATCACCAGCCCAGCCCAGGCAATGGCGGTCACCGGCCCGGCCAGCCGCCACGGATCAGCGGAGTAGAAATCGCGCCAGATGACCAGCTGGGCCAGCACGTTTACGATCACCAGCCCGCGGATGGCAACGGCGGTCCTGGCCGCCACGGCCATGAGCGTGGTGATGGCCGGCCCGTCCGTGCTGCCGCCGGAGCCGATCGCCGCGGCACCCGTGCCAAGCGCCATGGCACCCGAGCCGGGCGCTGTGGCACCGGAGCCAGGCTTCGTATCGGCCGCAGCTGATGTGCCGCCAGCGGCGGCGGGGGTGCCGCCCGTGGCGGCCATGGCCGGTTGCCGCGCCGCGTGACCGATCGGCGACATGGCCCCGATGATAGAACCGGAGGCGCGGCCGGTGACCCGTCCCTGGCGGGCCCGGGGCATGGAATCCGCCCGCCGCCGTGCACGATTCCGCGTCCGGGACCGCCGGGCCGCCGTCATTGCTGGAGGCGGGCGGCCTGGGTGGTCAGGTACTGCTGCTCGGGGACGCTGGTGGTGCGGGCGGCCGCGGCCCGGTAGTGCGTCACGGCCGCCTGCGTGTCCCCGGCCATCTCGAACAGATGGGCCCGCGTGGCGGCCAGCCGGTAGTGGCCTGCCAGCGGGCCGTCGAGCCCTTCGAGGATCTCAAGCCCAGCGGCCGGCCCGTTCACCATGGCCGCCGCGATGGCCCGGTTGAGCGTCACCATCGGGTTACCGGTCATCCGTTCAAGCAACCCGTACAGGGCCAGGATCTGCGGCCAGTCGGTGTCCCCGACGCGCGCGGCCTCGTCGTGCAGGGCCGCGATCATCGCCTGGACCTGGTACTCGCCGACCACCCCGGCGGCCAGCCCCCGGGTGAGCACGGCGGTACCCTCCCCGATCAGCCGCTGATCCCAGAGAGCGCGGTCCTGTTCGGCCAGCGGGATCAGCTGACCGCCGCGGCCCGTCCGGGCGGGCCGCCTGGCGTCGGTCAGCAGCATGAGCGCCAGCAGGCCCGCCACCTCCCCGTCGGCGGGCAGTACCCGCTGCACCATCCGGGCCAGCCGGATGGCCTCTCCGGACAGCTCCGTGCGGTGCAGTTCCTGGCCGACGCTGCTGGTGTAGCCCTCGTTGAAGACCAGGTACAGCACGTGCAGCACCGACCGCAGCCGGGACGCCCATTCGGCGGGTTCCGGCATCCCGAACGGCACCCCCGAGGCCTTGATGCGCTGCTTGGCCCGGCTGATCCGCTGCGCCATCGTGGCTTCCGGAACCAGGAAGGCGTTCGCGATCTCGGCCGTGGTCAGGCCACCGACGGCGCGCAGGGTGAGGGCGATCGCCGACGGGGCGGTGAGCGCCGGGTGGCAGCACAGGAACAGCAGCCTCAGCGAGTCGTCCTGATCGGTGACCTCGGTGGCCGGTGGCTCCCGCACGGCGGCCGCCTCTTCACGGCGGCGCCTGGCCTGATCGCTGCGGAGCTGATCGGTCATCCGCCGGACGGCGGCCTGGATCAGCCAGGCCCGGGGACTGTCGGGCACCCCATCCTGCGGCCAGTGGAGCGCGGCCGCGAGCAGGGCTTCCTGGACGGCGTCCTCGGCGGCGCTAAAGTCGCCGAACCGGCGGATGACCACGGCTAGGACCTGCGGCGCCAGGTCCCTCAGCAGGTCCTCGAGGCGGGCGCTCACAGGTCGGTGGCGGGAGCGCCCATCACCTGCCGCACCTCGATCGGCTGCTGGATCGGCATGCCGTCCGGTCCGGGCGCGGCCGACGCCCGGGCCGCGATCTCGATGGCCCGCGCCTCCGAATCCACGTCGACCATCCGGTAGCCGGCCAGGAACTCCTTCGACTCCAGGAACGGGCCGTCGGTCACCACCGGCGCGCCCACGCCGGCGAACGTCACGATCTTGGCCAGTTCCGGGCCTGCCAGCCCCTGCGCGTCCACCAGTTCACCGGTGCTCAGCAGCTCGGCGTTCAGGGCGTGCTGGAAGTCGATATGGGCCTTGATATCGCCGGGCGCCCACTCCGTCATGGGCACCTGGCAGCCTTCGCCGCCCCCGTAGGTCTGCAGCAACAGGAACTTCGTCATGCCGGGCTCCTCCTTGCTCGCTGCGTCCATGGTGACGCAGCCACCAATGGGACGGAGCAGGCGGCCCGTTCTCGACATCCGGCCAGGCCAACTGGCCCGGCTGGGCCGCCGCAGCCGGGGCGGGCCGGGCCCAGCCCACGAAAGCCAGCGCCCGTGACACCTCCTGAACATCTATGCTTACTCCACTCATCCAGCCGCACTAGCCGGCATACATCGTCACGAGCGGGACAGATGACGCAGCATGTCACCACTGCGGCGACGTCGCCTGCCGCTGCGCCGGGCAGGACGCGCGTGCTGCTGATCGAGGACGACGACGGCGACGCCCTGATCGTCGAGGAACTCCTGGCCGGGGCGGGGGTCGCCGACAGCGTCAGCCGGGCAAGGTCGCTGTCCGAAGGCAAGCAGATGCTGGCCGGCATCACCTGCGTGCTGCTCGACCTGGAACTGCCGGACTCGCACGGCCTGGACGGCGTGCGCTGGCTCGCCGAACATGCCCCGACGGTGGCGGTGGTGGTGCTCACCGGGCTGGCCGACGAGCATCTCGGCGAGGAAGCAGTGCGCGCCGGCGCCCAGGATTACCTGGTCAAAGGGCAGGTCGATGGTTCCCAGTTGCGCCGGGGCATCCGTTACGCGGTCGAGCGCCGGCGGTCCGAAGAGATCCAGCGCCAGCTCCAGGCCGCGCAGATCTACGCCCGTGAGAATTCCCGGCTCGAGCGTGGCCTGCTGCCCTCCCCGCTGCTGTCCGATTCCCGGCTGTCGGTAGCGACCCGCTACCGGGCGGGTGGCGGCCAGATGCTGCTGGGCGGGGACTTCTACGACCTGGTCGAGGTGGCCGACGGCTGGGTGCACGCGGTGGTCGGCGATGTCTGCGGGCGTGGGCCGGACGAGGCCGCACTCGGCGTCTGCCTGCGGGTGGCCTGGCGCACGATGGTGCTGGCCGGGCGCCCGATGGCCGAGATCCTCTCCGCCCTCCAGCAGGTGCTGGAGCACGAACGGCAGGACTCCCGCCTGTTCGCGACGTTGTGCATGATCTCGGTGGCGCCCGACCGGAGTTATGCCCGGCTCCACCTGTCAGGTCATCCGCCGCCCCTGCTGATCACCCCGGGCGCGGTGCGGGAGCTCAAGGCCCAGATCTGCACGCCACCAGGCATCACTCATCAGACCGACTGGCCCAGCACCGAGATCGAGCTGGGGGACAGCTGGTCGCTGCTCATTTACACCGATGGGCTGATCGAGGGCCGGATCGGGGATGGGCCGGAGCGGCTGGGCAGCGAGGGACTGATCACCGCCGTCGAGGCCTTCCTGCGGGGCAGGGACCCGGCCGGGACCGGCGACCGCTGGCAGCGGGACGACCAGTTGCTGGACTGGGTGACCAGCCATGTGCGCCAGCTCAACGGCGGGGAACTCGACGACGACATCGCCGTGCTCGCGCTGGGGCATCCGGCCGGGGAGGTGTGATGAGCGAACCGCCTGACACCGCACCGCCCGACACCGCACCCGCGGATGCCCCCGCGGCAGGGAACCCGGCGACGGACGCCTCGCCGGAGGCCAGCGCACTCCCGGAGAACGCACCGCCAGGGGCAGCCGAGCCAAAACCAGCGCAGCCCGAAGCAGCCCAGCCAGGGGCAGCCGAGCCAGGGGCCACACCGCTGGCAGGACCGCCAGGAATCGCCCCACCGGGCGCCACTCCGGCAGACACCTCACCGCCAGCCGGCGCGCTCCCAGCTACCAGCGAGGCAGGCACAGCACCGCCAGTTACAGCACCACCAGCTATCACACCACCGGGCACCGCATCACCGGACACCCCGGCACTTGAGCCACGGCGGCCGGCCCCCGAGACCGGCTGGCGGCTGGGCCCCGTCATCTGGGCCGAAGCAAGCCTGCTGGCGCTGTTCTCGCTACTCGTGATCATCTTCAGCGTGATGGCGCTGAACAGCCTCGCCACTGCCGCCGCCGTAGGGCTGCTGATCGTCGCCGGTGCCCTCGTGTTCGGCCTGCGCCGGGCGGTGATCCAGCCGGTTTCCCGGCTGGCCGCGGACGTCCGGCAGGTCGCCGACGGGGATTTCAGCCACCAGGTCGGCCAGAGCGGACCGGCCGAGGTGCGCGGGCTTGGCGCCGATGTGAACCGGATGCGGGAGCGGATCCTGGCCGAACTGTCGGCGGCCCGAGCCCGCACGCGTGACCTCCAGCGCTCAAATGCGGAGCTGGAGCAGTTCGCCTACGTGGCCTCGCACGACCTGCAGGAGCCGTTGCGCAAGGTGGCCAGCTTCTGCCAGCTGCTGCAGGCCAGGTACGCCGGCCAGCTGGACGAGAAAGCGGACGAGTACATCGAGCACGCCGTCGACGGCGCCAAACGCATGCAGGTGCTGATCAACGATCTGCTGGCGTTCAGCCGGGTGGGGCGGACCGCACAGAAGCGGGTGCCGGTTTCCTGCGCCGGCCTGCTGGCCCAGGCCTGGGCCAACCTCGCCACCGTGGCCAGCCAGACGCGGGTGACGATCGAGGCCGGAGATCTGCCCGTGGTGCTGGGCGAGGCATCCCTGCTCACCGCCGTCTTCCAGAACCTGCTCAGCAACGCACTGAAGTTCCGCAGCGACCAGCCCCCGCACGTCGCGGTGTCCGCCCGCCGGGACGGCGGGTTCTGGCTGTTCACGTTCGCCGACAACGGCATCGGGATCGAGCCCGAGTACGCCGAGCGCGTCTTCGCGATCTTCCAGCGGCTGCACGACCGGGCGTCCTATCCGGGCACGGGTATCGGCCTGGCCATGTGCCGGAAGATTATCGAGTACCACGGCGGCAAGATCTGGCTGGACACCACGGCGCCGGCGGGTGCGCGCTTCTGCTTCACACTGCCGGTGCTGCCCGAGGACAAGGACACAGATGACTGACGGCACTGCCCAGGTGGTGGACGTGCTGCTGGTCGAGGACGACCAGGGTGACGTGCTCATGACCAGGGAGGCCTTCGAACACTACAAGATTCGAAACGAACTGCATGTGGTAACCGACGGTGAGCAGGCACTGCAGTTCCTGCGCCGGGGCCGCGGTTATGCCAAGGCACCGCGCCCCGGCCTGATCCTGCTCGACCTCAACCTGCCCCGGCGGGACGGGCTGGAGGTACTGGCCGAGCTGAAGGCCGACCCGGGGCTGCGGGTCATCCCGGTGGTGATCCTCACCACCTCGCAGGCCGAGGAAGACATCCTGCGCAGCTATTCGCTGCACGCCAACGCGTACATCACCAAGCCGGTGGACTTCGAGCGGTTCATGGACGTGATCCGGCAGATCGACAACTTCTTCGTCACCGTGGTCCAGTTGCCGCCCGGCGCCCGCTGACGCAGGCAGGCGGGCTTCACTCGTGCTGGCTGATCCAGACCGAGATCTGGGCCGGCTCCAGGGACCGGTGGACGACCGCCAGCAGTTCCGCCCGGGCGGTCTCCGGGTCCACCGCGTCCTGCAGCCGCGCGGCGAAGGCGGCCACCGTCCGGTCGGCGTCATAACGGGCGCGGTTGAACCGCCGGTCGACCATCCGCTGCACGCGGGTCCGGAGTGGGTTGAACAGCGCCGCGGCGGCCAGCGTGGAGGCGGCCACCGCCACCGTGCTGGTGATGGACACCACCCGGGTGGCCAGCAGCACGACCCCGGCGTATACCCCCACCAGCAGGCCGGTGACGATCGCGTAGGCCAGGGTGCGTGAGACGATCCGGTCGATGTCGAACAGCCGGTACCGCAGCACCGCCACCGTGATGCTCAGCGGGATCGCCAGGAACCCGATCACTGTGAGAACGCCGGCGGCGAATGGCCCGCCCGAGCCGAAGAACGAGACCCCGACACCCGCAGCGGCTACCGCCGAACCGGCCAGCAGCCACTTCAGCTGCTGGCGGCGCTCCCCGGACGAGCGCCGGTAGCTGAGCGCCTGAGCGGCCAGGGACGCCAGCCAGCAGACCCCAAGCAGCGGGAAGAACACGGCCTGCACCACTCCAAACCACCCGCCCGGGCCGATGGTGCTGCCGCCCAGGGCCAGCAGGTTCCCGCCGGAGTCGACCTGGACGTGATGGCCGAAGATGGCGGCAAAGGTGAGGATGACGGCGCCCGCTATCCACAGTCCCGCCACGGCCAGGTAGGCCCACATCAGCCAGCGCCAGCGCGGCGACGGCGGTTGCCCGTCGGGGAAAAGCAGGACGGTCAGCCCGAGCAGCACGATCGCGGGAGCCCAGCCGGGCTGGGCCAGCAGCGCCAGCCAGCCCAGCGGCAGGGTGCCGTGCCGGAGCCGGTAGTCGGCCACCGTGTAAAAACTGGCGTCCTCGCTGAGCGCGAAAAAAGCCGCCATCCCGAGGATGACCCAGCCGAGCCGGTTGCCCGGCTTGCGCCAGGCC
>DATDGI010000392.1:0-27948 GCA_036522155.1 Streptosporangiaceae bacterium | reverse complement strand
ACTCGCCGCTGATCGCCAGCACCGCCAGGATGGCCACGACCGCCTGGCTGAGATCGACCCCGGTGAGGCTTATCTTGGCCGGGTCCTGGGCGCAGCCCGGGGAGACCACCCCGGAGCACCTGGTCACCGCGGCCGCCGCGGCGCTGAGCGCCACGGTCAGCACGATGACGGCGAGCAGCAGCCAGATCGTGCCCGGTGCGGTGCGCAGCTTGGTCCACTCCGCGTGCAGCACGTCGCGCAGGCCCGGTCCCGCCGTGGCCGGTGCCTGCCGCGGGACGGCCCGCCGCGTCTGCACGGCGTGGCTCATGCGTCCCTCCGGCGCAGCAGGACCACGGCCAGGCCCAGCGCGGCCAGGGCCCAGGCGCACAGCACCGCGAAACCGGTCCACGGGGCCAGCGGGTAGCAGCCCGTGCCGGGCGTGCAGACGTTGCTCACCTGTGGGTAGTTCGGGATGGCCTGCTGGATGGAGAACGCCGCGGCGGGCACTAGCCGCAGCAGCCACTGGTCGCCGCCGGCGGACAGCAGGTTGATAACCGAGATGAGGTACGGCAGGACGATCACCACGATGACCACGGTGACCGTGATGGCGCTGCGCCGCAGCGCGGCACCGACGGCCAGGGCGAGGATCGCGGCGCCGGCGAGCAGCGCCCCGGTGCCGAGCACCATGCGCACCTCGGTCAGCGCGCTCACCGGCAAGACGTAGTTGCCGTTACCGCGCGACACCGCGGAGTTGACCGGGATCGCGACCACGGCGGCCACCAGCCCGGCCACGAACGCGACCGCGCCGATCACGACGGCCTTCGCGGCCAGGACCTGGCCCCGCCGCGGACTGGCGGCCAGCGTGGTGCGGATCAGGCCGCGCCGGTACTCGGCGGTGATGAACATCACCGCGACGACCACCACGGCGATCAGCCCGAAGAACGTCCCGACGAGGCTGAACTGGATGCTCTGGCCGGGACCGGGCCCGTTGTTCAGATCCGGCGCGATGTCGCCGGACCCGGTCACCGAGAAGGCGCCACCGGCCTGGTGGTACCCGCCGCCCTGCACCGGGTAGGGGTCGCTGGGGCCACCTCCGATAAGGTCGCCGCGCCAGCCGCCAGCCCGCCACGCGCCGTACAGGGTGACGTGGTCGAGCACGCCGGTGGCCGTGGTGGGCCCGCCGGTCGAACTGGTCCCGGCAAGTCCCTGCGACGTCGTCAGACTGTAGGCGGGCGAGGTGGCGAACAGCCCGGCCTGCACGGTGCCGGGGAGCCCGGCCAGGGTGGCGGTGCCGATCTGGGTCCAGTGCGTGCCGTCGGCCGACGCGTAGCCGGTGATCGTGTCGCCGGAGCGGGTCAGCCGCAGCCAGCGCGGCGACGCCGTGGAAGGCCGGCCCGGCGGGCCGGCGATGTCCTGGGTGTAGTCGTACTGCATCCGGACCCCGTGGCCGCCGGTGACCATGACCGCCGCGTACGCCGACCCCCGCCGGGTGCTCTCCTTGATGATGATCCCGGCCTTCGACCACTGCTCCACGCCCGGATGCGTGGTGGCCCGCGGGTTGCCGCCGATGTTGGCATGGACCCGCCCTCCCGACGCCGAGGGCAGCGTGCCGGTTAGCATGGTCACCCGCGCGGTGATGCTGCCGTTGCCGGCCAGCGGCTGGTGCACGAAGTAGAAGCTGTCGGTCACCGCCTCGCCGCCCGGCCCCAGCGGCACTATGAAGTGGCACGCTCCCCCGCTGGTCCCGCAGCCGGTATGGCTGCCCGCCGCGGACAGGTACCCGACCAGCACGGTGACCAGTGCTGCGACGACCATGCCGATCACCCAGCCGCGCACCGTGCGGAACTTGGTCCACTCCGCCCGCAGCACGTGCGCGAAGCTGCCCTGCCCCGCGGCGTCGCGCCCGGTCCGTGCGTCCATGCGATCCGGCGCCGCCGTGCCCGCGCTCATCGCCCGGCCTCCCGTGCCGGTTCCGCGCGGTACTCGACCGCGTCCCTGGTCAGGTCCATGTAGGCCTGCTCCAGCGTCGCGCGGTGCGCCGACACCTCGGAGAACGGCACCGTATGGCTGGTCAGCACGGCCACGATGCGCTCGGCGTCAAGGCCGGACACCGTCAGCGTGTCGCGGCCGGTGACGGTAACGGTGGCCCCCGCGTGCTCCAGCACCGTCATCGCCTCCGGCCGCGCCGAGGTGCGCAGCGTGACCCGGTCGCCAGACGCGGCCGCGATCAGGTCGGCCATGCTGATGTCCGCGATGACCTTCCCGCGGCCGATCACCACCAGATGGTCGGCGGTGTCCTCCAGCTCGCTCATCAGGTGGCTGGACACCAGCACCGCCCGGCCCTGCCGGGCCAGCGCGGCCAGGAAGCCGCGCATCCACACGATGCCCTCGGGGTCCAGGCCGTTGAACGGCTCGTCCAGCATGATCACCGGCGGGTCGCCGAGCATCGCGGCGGCCAGCCCCAGCCGCTGCCGCATGCCCAGCGAGTAGCCGCCCGCCCGGCGCCGGGCCGCCTTCTCCAGCCCGGCCTGCCCGATCACCTCATCGACCCGCTGGGCGGTCAGGCCCTGCGAATGGGCCAGCCACAGCAGGTGGTTGCGGCCGGTGCGGCTGGGCTGCAGCGCACCCGCGTCAAGCAGCGAGCCGACGTGATGCATCGGATGCCGCAGGCTGTGATAGGGCCGCCCGCCCACCAGCGCCGAGCCCGCGTCGGGCGCGTCCAGCCCGAGGATCACCCGCATGGTGGTGGACTTGCCGGCCCCATTGGGCCCGACGAACCCGGTGACCTGTCCCGGCGCCACCGTGAACGACATCCCATCCAGTGCCACCGTCGGCCCGAACCGCTTACGCAGCCCGCTGACTTCGATAGTCGTGTCCATGCGCTGGTTGTATGGCAACGGGGCTAACACGGCCCGAACGGAGGCCGTTATTTCGCTGTTAGGCAGGGCCAGGCATCCTGGAGGGGGACGGTCCCGCCAGGCAGGTCCACGGGGAGGAGCTGAGAAGGTGCCGACGAAGCGGCCGCCGAGCCGCTCCCCGCGCCCGCGGCGCACCGTGCGGCTGCGGCTGACCGCCCTGTACGGCGTCATGTTCCTGATCTCCGGCGCGATCGTGCTCGGCATCGCCAGCGGCGTGGTCGTCTCGCGGTCCTCCGTCGAGGCCGCCCCGACGCGCAACCAGGTGGTTCCGCAGTCCGCGCTGGCCCAGGCCGACGCCCGCATCCAGCAGCTGCAGCACGAGCTGGCGGCGGCGACCGGCCCGGCGGGCAATGGCATATCGCACAGCCTGATCATCGGGTCGGTGATCGCGCTGGGCATCATGACGGTGATATCGGTCCTGCTGGGCTGGCTCGTCGCCGGCCGGGTGCTGCGCCCGCTGCGGCAGATGACGGCCGCGACCCGGCGGATCTCCGCGGACAGCCTGGACGAGCGGCTGGCCGTGACGGGTCCCGGCGATGAGCTGAAGGACCTCGCCGACACCATCGACGGGCTGCTGGAACGGCTGGAGAACGCGTTCACCGCGCAGCGCCGGTTTGTCGCCAACGCCTCGCACGAGCTGCGCACACCGCTGACCACGATGCGGGCGTCGCTGGACGTCGCGGTGGCCAAGCCGGGCCCGGTGCCGGCGTCGACCATCGCGCTGGCCGACCGGCTGCGGACCGAACTCGACCGGGTCGACCAGCTACTGGAAGGCCTGCTCGTGCTGGCCCGGGCGCAGCACAGTGAGCTCCCCGGCCTGGTGACACTCTCGCTCGAATCCGTCGTCTCCGCGGCCCTGGCCGCCCGGGCCGGCGACATCGCCGCGCGGCACCTCACCGTGCATCACGCCACTGGCCAGGAGGGCGCCTGGGTCCAGGGCAGCCAGGCGCTGCTCTGCCGGATGGCCGACAACGTGATCGGCAACGCGATCGACCACAACGCCGAGGGCGGCTGGATCAGCATCACGACCGGGGCCGACGGGCAAAGCGCCCGCCTGGTGGTCGAGAACGGCGGGGATGTCATCGACCAGCGGGAGCTCGACCAGCTCGGCCAGCCGTTCCGCCGGCTCGGCGCCGACCGGACCGGGTCGGACACCGGCTCCGGGCTCGGGCTGTCGATCGTCGCGGCCATCGCCTCGGCCCACCGCGGCACCCTGGACCTGCAGGCCAGGCCCGAGGGCGGCCTGCGGGTCAGCATCACGCTGCCGCTGGCCGCGCAGGCCGGCACCACGCAGGCCGCCAGGGCGGGTGTCCCGGCATGAGGGTGCTGGTGGTCGAAGACTCGCGGTCCCTGGCCGACGTCCTGGCCGAGGGCCTTCGCGACCAGGGCATGGCGGTGGACACCGCCAGGGACGGGCTGGAAGCCGCGGCCAAGCTCAACGTCAGCGCGTACGACGTGGTCGTTCTCGACCGCGACCTGCCGGGCATCCATGGCGACACCCTGTGCCAGATGATCACCGAGCGCGACGACCGGGTCATGGTCCTCATGCTGACCGCGGCCGGCTCGCCCGGCGACCGGGTGAGCGGCCTCGGCCTAGGCGCCGACGACTACCTGGCCAAGCCATTCCACTTCCCCGAGCTCGTCCTGCGCATCCGCTCCCTCGCCCGCCGCCAGCCGGCCGCGCGGGCCCGGGTCCTGCGTGGCGCCGGGATCGAGCTGGATCCGCTCCGGCGCACGGTCAGCCGGGACGGGCGGCAGCTCGACCTGTCGGTCAAGGAATTCGCCGTCCTGGAGGCGCTGCTGCGCGCCGCGCCCGCCTTCCTGTCCGCCGAAGACCTGCTCGAGCAGGTCTGGGACGAGCACGCCGACCCGTTCACCAACACCGTCACGGTGACCATCGGCCGGCTGCGGCGCAAGCTCGGCCAGCCGCCGGTCATCGCGACCACCCCGGGCGTCGGATACCGCGTCACCGGCTGAGCCGGACGGCCGGTACGCTGCCGTCAGCGCCCGCCCGGACGGCCGGGCCGGCCGCCACTGGCCCGCCGGGCCCAAGGAGCAGCCCGATGACCGACCGATTCACCGACGAGCTGTGGGCGGGTGCCGCCGGCATCTACGCCGCTATCCTGGCCCACCCGTTCCTGGCCGGGCTGGCCGACGGCAGCCTGCCGGACGACGCTTTCGCGTACTACGTCGTGCAGGACGCGATCTACCTGCGGGGCTACGCGCAGGCGCTCGCGGCGGTGGGGAGCCGTGCGCCGGACGGCCGGGGGATCGAGATGTTCTCCCGGCACGCCGCCGACATCATCGCGGTGGAGCGGACCCTGCACGACACACTGCTGGCCGAGCTCGGCATCGACCCGGCGTCGGTCGAGCAGGCCGAGGCCGCGCCCACCACCCTCGCCTACGTCAGCTACCTGCTGGCCACCGCCCGCGGCGGCAGCTACGCCGAGGGGGCCGGCGCGGTGCTGCCGTGCTACTGGATCTACTGGGAGGTCGGCAAGGAACTGCTCCGCCGCGGCTCCCCCGACCCGCGCTACCAGCAGTGGATCGACACCTACGGCGGCGACGAGTTCGGCGGCGTGGTCCGCGAGGTGATCGAGGTCACCGAGGCGCTCGCGCCCAGCCTCGCCCCGCCCGAGCGGGCGCTGGTGCACCAGCACTTCCGCACCACCAGCCGGTACGAGTGGATGTTCTGGGACATGGGCTACCGGCGCGAGGGCTGGCCGGTCTGAGACCGGCCCGCGGTCAGCCGGCCCGCTTGTAGGCGCGGACCGCCAGCGGCACGAACACCACGAAGATCCCGGCCAGCCAGGCGATGCTCTTCCACAGGCTGGCCTCGACCGGGCCGCCGAGCGCCAGCGCGCGCATGGTGTTCACGACGTAGGTGACCGGCTGGTTGTTGGCGAACGCCTGCAGCCAGCCGGGCATCGTCTGGATGGGCACGAACGCCGAGCTGACGAAGGTGACCGGGAACAGCCAGATCAGGCCAAACGCCTGCACGGATTCCTCGTCCCCGATGGCCAGCCCAGTGAAGGCGGCGATGCAGCAGATCGCCAGCCCGAACACCGTGGCCAGCAGCACCATGCCCACCGCCGGGCCGACCCCGGTCTGGAACCGGAACCCCACCGCGTACCCGACCCCGAGAATGATCATGATGGTGACGAACATCCGGGCGGTGTCGGCGACCAGCCGGCCGGCCAGCACCGCCGAGCGGGCCATCGGCATCGAGCGCAGCCGGTCGATCACGCCCTTCTGCAGTTCCACCGCCAGCGCGATGGCGGTGCCGAACGTCGCAAACGCCGCCGTCTGCGCGATGATCCCCGGCATCAGGTAGTTCACATACCCGCCCGGGGTCGTCACCGGGATGGCGCCGCCGAACACGTACACGAACAGCAGCACGAACATCACCGGCTGGATGACCGTGAACGCGATGTAGGCCGGGACCCGCATCCAGATGAGCAGGTTGCGGTGGGCGATGGTGAGCGTGTCGCTGACCGCCCAGCGGGCCTGGGGGAGCAGGCCCGGGGTGGCCGGCGGCGCGGCGACGGCGGTCACGACGCTGCCCTCGCGGAGTCGGTGCGGCGGCCCCGGCGGCGGCGGCGGCCCGGCGGGCCGGCTTCTTCCTCGGCGGCGTGCCCGGTCAGGGCCAGGAAAACGTCATCCAGGGAGGGACGGCGCAGGGTGAGGCCGCGGACCTCGACGCCGGCGCCGTCCAGGCTCCGCACCGTCTCGATCAGCGCCTCCGAGCCGCGGCCGGCCACGCCCATGCTCACCATTCCCGTCTCCGAATCCACGTGCGGCTCGCTCTCGCCGATCTTCGCTACGGCGGTGGCGGCGTCGCCGGCCCGGCTCCGGTCCGGCACGGTGAACTCCAGCACGTCGCCGCCGATCCGGGTCTTCAGCTCTTCGGCCGTGCCGGCCGCGATGACCAGGCCGTGGTCGATGACCACGATCTGGTCCGCCAGTTCGTCGGCCTCGTCCAGGTACTGCGTGCACAGCAGCATGGTGGTGCCGCCCGCGACGAGCGACCGGATGGTGTCCCACATGGCCAGCCGTGACCGCGGGTCCAGGCCGGTGGTCGGCTCGTCCAGGAACAGCACCTGCGGCTCGCCGACCAGGCTGGCGGCCAGGTCCAGGCGGCGCTGCATGCCGCCGGAGAAGTTCTTGGCGGGCCGGTCGGCCGCGTCGAGCAGGTCGAACTGGGCCAGCAGGTCCAGCGCCCGCCGGCGGCCCGCCGGGCGGGGCAGGTGATGGAGGCGGCCGATGAGTTCCAGATTCTCCCGGCCGGTGAGTTCCAGCTGGATGGCCGGCGACTGCCCGGCCAGCCCGATCGAGCGGCGGACCGCGGCCGCTTCCCTCACCACGTCCTGGCCCTCTACCCAGGCGCGCCCGCCGTCCGGGAGCAGCAGGGTGGTCAGGATCCGCACCGCCGTCGTCTTGCCCGCGCCGTTGGGCCCGAGCACCCCCAGCACCGTCCCGTGCGGCACCGACAGGTCGATCCCGCGCAGCGCCTGGACCTCCCCGAACGACTTGACCAGCCCCTCCACCAGGATCGCCGGTCCCGAACTCGCTTGTCCCACCACGCCCTCCCCTTCACGGCCGCCGCACAGAACTTACCGTCAGGTAGTGACACCGGCGAACCATTAACCCGGGCCGCCGGCCGCTGAAGCCCGGGCCGGCTGTGGCAGGCTGTCTGCTGTCCGAACCGCCAAAGAGGAGCGCGTGGTCATGACGGCGCCGGGACCCGCAGATTCAGGACCCACCCCGCAGCCCATCCTCACCCCGCTGACCGGTGCGGCGATCTTCCTGGTGGTGTCGGTCAGCCCGGGCGGCGAGCCGGTAGCCAGGGAGCTGCTGGCTGACCTGGCCGGGCTCCAGCGCGCGGTCGGCTTCCGGATCCCGGACGGCGGGCTGACCTGCGTCGCCGGGGTCGGGTCGGCGGTGTGGGACCGGCTGTTCGGCGGGCCGCGGCCCGCCGAACTGCACCCGTTCGCCGAAGTCGCCGGGGCCAGCCACACGGCCGTCGCCACCCCGGGCGATCTGCTGTTCCACATCCGGGCCCGGCACATGGACCTGTGCTTCGAGCTGGCCACCCAGATCATGGACCGGCTTAGCGGCTGGGTCACGGTCGAGGACGAGGTGCACGGGTTCCGGTACTTCGACGAGCGCGACCTGCTCGGCTTCGTGGACGGCACCGAGAACCCCAGCGGGCCGGCCGCGGCCGCGGCCGCGCTCATCGGCGCGGGGGACCCGGCGTTCGCCGGCGGCAGCTACGTCATCGTGCAGAAGTACCTGCACGACATGACGGCCTGGAACGCGCTGCCCGACGGGGAGCAGGAGCAGGTGGTCGGCCGGACCAAGCTGTCCAACATCGAGCTGCCGGACGGGATCAAGCCCGCCAACTCGCACGTGGCGCTGAACACCATCACCGAAGCCGACGGGACCGAGCGGCAGATCGTCCGCGACAACATGCCGTTCGGCCGCGCCGGGCGGGGCGAGTTCGGCACCTACTTCATCGGGTACTCCGCCACTCCCGGCACCACCGAGCAGATGCTGCGGAACATGTTCGTCGGTAACCCGCCCGGCAACACCGACCGGATACTCGATTTCTCCACCGCGGTGACCGGCAGCCTGTTCTTCGTGCCCCCGGCCGGCTTCCTGGACGACCCGCCCGCACCGGGAGCCGGGGCTGGCCAGGCAGCGCCGTTGAGCACATTGGCGGGCAGTAACGGATCCCTGCGCATCGGCAGCCTGAACAGGAGAGCCCAGCATGAATAACCTGCACCGTGAGCTTGCGCCGATCTCCGAGGCCGCCTGGGCCAGTATCGAGGCGGAAACCCGGCGGACCTTCACCCTGTACCTGGCCGGACGCCGGGTGGCCGATGTGCACGGCCCGGACGGCAGCACGCTCGCGGCCGTCGGGACCGGGCACCGGGCGGGCGCCGACCCGCCCGCGGACGGGGTCACCGCCTGGCTCCGGCAGACGCAGCCGCTGGTGGAGCTGCGGGTGCCGTTCAGCCTGGACCGCCAGGCCATCGACGACGTGGAGCGGGGCGCGCAGGACCCTGACTGGCAGCCGGCGAAGGACGCCGCCCGGAAGATCGCCTACGCCGAGGACCGGGCCATCTTCGAGGGGTACCCGGCGGCGGCCATCCCCGGCATCCGGGCCAGCTCGCCGTACCCGGCGCCGGTCCTGCCGGCCGACCCGCGCGGCTATCCGGACGTGATCAGCCAGGCGGTCAGCTCGCTGCGGCTGGCCGGGGTCGGCGGCCCGTACTCGCTGCTGCTGAGCGCGGACGCCTACACCGCCGTCAGCGAGACCTCTGACCACGGCTACCCGCTCCGCGAGCACCTGACGCGGGTGGTGGACGGCGACATCATCTGGGCGCCAGCCACCGACGGGGCTTTCGTGCTGTCGGCCCGCGGCGGGGACTACGGCCTGTACCTCGGCCAGGACCTGTCGATCGGCTATGAGTCCCACGACGCCGGCCAGGTCCGGCTGTACTTCACCGAGTCGGTGACGTTCCTGGTGCACACGCCGGAGGCGGCGGTACCGATCGGTGCGGCGAAGGGCTAGCCGGCGTCACCACTGTCCCAGTCGATATCGGCCCGGCCGGCCACGCCGGGATGGCGCCCCAGCCAGTCGCGGGCGAACGGGCACAGCGGCACGATCGTCATGCCATCGCGTGCGGCGCGGTCCACCGCTGCGGTCACCAGCCGGCCGCCGAGGCCACGGCCGGCCAGCGCTTCGGGCACCTCGGTGTGGATCAGGACCAGCCGCTTCCCGTTCCGCCGGTAGGGCAGCTCGGCGAGGTGGCCGCCGACCCACAGCTCGAACCGGGAGGCGGCCTGGTTGTCGGTGACCGGCGTGGGAACGGCTTCGGCCGGGTAAGGCCCGGTCAGGTCCCCGGGGCGCATGCGGTACTGCTGCAACCGCAGGTGGTGGTACTTCTCGGTCTCGCCCACCCACTCCATGCCGATCCGGCGGACCATCGAGGTCGCCCGGGTGTTGGCTGGCCGGACCAGCGCGATGACCTGCTCCAGCCCCTGGTCGAACGCCCACCGCACCAGCGCCAGCCCGGCCTCGGTGGCGTAGCCGTGGCCCCACTCCCGCGGGCTGAGCTGCCAGCCCACCTCGTATTCGTCGTCGGGGGGGAGCGGCAGCAGGGACGCGCCGCCGATGACCCGCCCGTCCGCGCGCAGCTCGATCGCCCATCGGCCGGCCGGTGTCAGAAGCCGGGCGTCCTCGCCCACCCACTGCTGGAGCAGCCGCCGCATGGCCGCCTCGTCCTGGACCCGGTCCATGGCCGGGGCCAGCCAGCGGGCGACCTCGGCATCGCCGTAGGCGGCGAGCGCCGGGCCGGCGTCGCCGGCGTCCCACATCCGCAGGGCAAGCCGCTCGGTGACGAGTCTCGGGGCCACCGGCCCACCATAACCGGCCGCCCCGGCCCGGCGCCAAGCGCGGGCGCGCCGGGCAGGATCATGGTGCGACGAGCGCATCGATGAGCGGGCCGATGCCGGCCAGCCGGGCGGCCAGGCCCGCGCTGAGGTAGTGCCGGTCCGCGAGCGTGGCCGGGTCCACATAGCTGACCTGGGTCTGCCCGCCGTCGTCCCAGACCAGCACCTTCAGCGGCAGATCCAGCGCGGCCAGCGGCGCGGCCGCCATCACCGGCGTGCCCGCGGCCGGGCTGCCGAACATGACCAGGGTGGTGGCACGCAGGTCCAGGCCGGCCGTGGCCGCCGCGGCGCGCTGGTCGATGACCGCGAACAGCGTCATGCCATGAGCGGCGATCATGCCGGTAAGCCGCTCGACCGTCTCGGGCACAGGTCGCGGGCTGAGCTTGCTGACGACGCCCGGCTCGGAGTGCGGGTCGTGGGCCATCGATGGCCTCCTCAGTGGTCAGGGTCAGGGGGCGGTGACGGCCAGGTAGACGACGAGCAGGGCACAGGTCACAGCACAGCAGGCGGCGGCCAGGACGGCGGGCCAGCGGGCAGGCGCCGGTGCGCCAGGCGGCGGCGCTTCCTGGCGCACCACCGAGCTGTGCTGGGCATAGCCACTGACGATGAGCAGCAGCCCGATCAGGGCCAGGAAGATCCCGAGGTAGCCGGCAACCCGCGGCAGGTGCGCACCACGGCCGAATTTGGCGACCACGAACCCGAGCCCAGCGAACGAGATCGACGTCCGGACCCAGGCCAGCAGGGTCCGGTTGCTGGCCAGCAGATCCCGCATCCGGGCGCTGTCATCTGCGTTCACCGGGTGCCCCCATGAGCTATCCGCGGACGGTCTGCGGGCTGCGGTCGCTGGAACGGGATCATCATCTGCCATCTGGCTGGTGCAGGGAAGCCGCCCAGTTCCCCAGCAGCGCGCTGCGCCTGTTCGGGCTGCCGCGGGCGCTGCCCGACCGACCCCCTGGACCGGCTGGTGGGTGACCGGCCTGCGGCTGGGCCGCCCATGCCGATAGCGTGTCCGTGGGCGATAAGAAGATCCAGGCAGCAAGCCCAGCAGCGAGTTCCAGGAGGAATCATGGCACTGGCCATTGGCGACACCGCCCCTGATTTCCACGCCGAGACCAGCGAGGGCCCGATCGACTTCCACGAGTGGATTGGCGACTCGTGGGCGGTCCTGTTCTCGCACCCCAAGGACTTAACCCCGGTCTGCACCACCGAACTGGGCTACATGGCCAAGATCAAGCCGGATTTCGACCGCCGCGGCGTGAAGATCATCGGACTGTCGGTTGACTCCACCGGCGATCACGAGCGGTGGGCGGCGGACATCGAGGAGACCCAGGGGTACGCACCCAACTACCCGATCATCGGCGACGCCGACTTCAACGTGGCGAAGCTGTACGGGATGCTGCCCGCCAGCACCTCCGGCGATGCGAAGTCCCGCACTCCCGCCGACAACCAGACGGTGCGGAACGTCTTCGTGATCGGCCCGGACAAGAAGATCAAGCTGGTCCTGGTCTACCCGATGACCACCGGGCGCAACTTCGACGAGGTGCTGCGGGTGATCGACTCGCTCCAGCTCACCGCCAAGCACCGGGTCTCCACCCCGGTCAACTGGCAGCCAGGCGAGGACGTCATCATCGCCGGCTCGGTCTCCAACGACGAGGCCAAGGAGATCTTCGGCGAGTGGCAGGCGCCCAAGCCCTACATCCGGATCGTGCCCCAGCCGCGGTAAACCGGCTGGGATCCCCTCCCGCCGCGGGCGCCTACCTGGGGCCGATGGCGGCCAGCACCGCGAACAGGATGGTCGTCACGGCGAAGACGACGTGCGCGGCCACGACCGGGACCGGCGGGTGCTGGACCGGCGGGGGGTCAGGATCGAACGGGGCCGGGGCCGTCACCGAGGCACTTGGTGCGGCCCCGGCTGTTACCCCGGCTGGCACCATGGCGGGAGCCGGTGAGCGGTCCGGGAACCACCGGCTGACCAGGGCCATGCCGAGACCGGCGACCGGCAGCAGCAGCGCGCAGCCGGTCCAGGCCAGTGCGGTCAGGCTGGTCAGCAGGTAGCCAATCCAGATCAGCAGGCCAGCGACGGCCAGCCCCAAATGCGCGAAGTTGAGGGCGGCCGCCGACCGGGCCTTACCGGTGAAGAGGCGGCGGAACCCGGTGCGGGCGATCCACCGGGCCATCATCAGCGAGCCCAGGCCGACCGTGATCAGCCAGCCGATCAGGGCGACGACGCGCGACGGAGGGCCAACGGGCCCAGCGGCGGCCGGCGCGGGCGGCGGACTGGGCCGGGCCGCGACCGGGGTGGCCACATGCCCGAGCAGGAGGCGCAGTTCACGCGCGCGGGGCAGGATCCGCACCTTCCCCGGCACGGCCTCGGCGACCGCCTGCAGCGCGGTGCCGGCCGCCCGGTGGAGCTGGGACTTGGTCAGGCCGCGGCAGGCGGCGGGCAGCGAGGTGACCGTGACGTGATGCCGGAGCACGCTGATGCTGAAAGCGGTGCATGACGCCAGCGACGCCTGCTGCCGGGCGGGCGGCTGGTGAGCGCATCCAGCCAGGGCCAGCCCCGCGAGCACGAATCCGGCTATGGCCGGCCCGCCCCTGAACCAGGTCCGGCGCGGCACGGCGGGAGTCTACCCGGCAGCCCCGAGGCCGCGCCCGCTCGCGGCCGGTGCCAGCGACCGGGCCCAGCCCCGGGGCAGGACTTCCGGGTAGCTACCGGTGCGCGGGCGAGGACCGCCCCCGGGCACGGACCGAGGTGCCCGCCCTGACCAGGAGGCTGCGGACGCGGGTGATCGAGTAGCCGGTCTCGTCGGCGAGTTCGCGGATGCTGGCGCCGTCCTCGTATAGCGCGCGCAGCGCGCCGGCGATCTGGTCCGCGGCCCGGCCGGGCAGGCGGACATGGGCGTCGAGGTAGGGGACCCGGAGGTCGCCACCGGAGTAGCCCCGGTGCGGCTGGCCACGTGGCGTGATCCCGGCCGCGGCCTCGTCGCCCCAGACGGTCCAGCCCTTCCGCGGATGACGGGCGAACATCTCCAGATACGGGCCGGGCGAGCAGGCCTCGATGAGGTCGTACTGCTCGTCCGGCTTCCGTGAGTGCTCCCGCTTGCGTGACTCGATCATGTTCACCTGCCGCCGGGCCGGGGCCAGGGTGCGCATGCTGCCACGCACGCCGAACAGGATCAGTTCGGTCACGTTGCGGAAGTAGAAACCAACACCGCGGCCGTCCGGCCCGCCATCCTTGCGGCGTTTGGCCCAGACGATGTTGGAGATGTAGCGGAAGCCCCACGCCTCCATCACCCGCAGCCCCTCCGGCAGCAGCGCGTTCGGCACCCACAGGTACAGGTGAGCGGTGCCGGCCGTGATGGCGGTCACGTCGAGCGCGCAGACCTGGGCCAGGTCGAGTGTGGAATAGCGGTCCAGCCGCCGGTGCTCCGGGGCCACCTTGCCGGTCCGGTTCGTGAACCGCCAGGGCGGGTCGGCCAGGATGGTCCGGAAGCCACCGTCGACGGTCGGCAGCGGCGGCGGTGCCGCCGCCAGCCGCAGCGGCACGGCCTGGATCCCCGCGGAGTCCTGGCCCCGGGCTGGGGGCGCGGCGGCCGGCGCAGCGTCGGTCATCAGCGTCCTAAGATCTAATCGAGATAAGTGGATCTTATCGGCGGGGGCCGCCCGGCCGTGTGACCCGGCCCGGCGCGTCGCGGCCGGCGGCGACGAGCCGGCGGCGGCAGGCTGACCGATAGCCTGTCACGCGTGTCCGACGTTTCACCGATGGCGGCCGAATCGGGCGCCGTCGCGGCCGCCGGTCAGGTGCACGAGCCCACGATCCGCGGCCTGCCCGAGGGCTACCGCTACGGGGTGACCAGGTATGCGGACGTGATCTTGTCGGCGTCCCTCCCGGAGCGGCTGGCCGACATCGTGCACTCGCTGCACATCTACCACCCCCACCTGGACGAGCTGATTGCCGGCGGCGGCGGGCGGACCGAATTCACCCGGCGGTTCGACGACTCGCTCGCGGCGCAGACCCGCGACGGCGTGCCGGCCTGGGGCAAGCGCAACATCACCATCACCAAGACGGTCGGCTTCGACGACCGGCCGGAGCAGGTGATCCGGGTCCGCAGCCACGAAATCGACATGTTCGGCGTCGGCTCGGCCACGGCGCCGTTTCCCGGCGTGGCCGTGGAGATGGAATGGAACAACAAGGACCCGTTCTATGACCGGGACCTGAGCAACTTCCAGGCACTGCACCACGAGGGGGCGATCGCGGTCGGGGTCATCGTCACGCGCGGGCCCCGGCTGCAGCAGCTGCTCGCCCTCGCGCTGGACAAGTACGGCAGCGCGAGCACCCACTGGGACAAGCTGATCCCGCGGGTGAACCTGGGTGGCGGTGGCGAGTGCCCACTGCTGCTGATCGGCATCGAGCCCGAGCGGATCACCGATGTCGGGCGGGCCAACGCGCGAGCGGTGGCGCTGGAAACCGCCGAGCACTTCAGGCAGACCTGGCGCGACCACGGCTACCAGCGGTGGGCCGACGCCGCGGCGCGCTACGAGCAGATGAAGGCGGCGGCACCCGCCCTGTAGCGCCCATGTGCCAGACGGCCCGTGGCTGGCAAGATCTCATCCGTGGATCAGCACCAGCTCAAAGCGCGATGCCTGGGCCTGCCCGGGGCGGTGGAGGAGTTCCCGTTTGGCGATGAGGTGTCGGTCTTCAAGGTCGGCGGGAAGATGTTCGCGGTGTGCCAGCTCGACGCCCGGCCCCTGCATCTGAGCGTGAAATGCGAGCCGGAGCTCGCCGTGCAGCTACGGGCCGCGCACCCGGCCATCGTGCCCGGCTACCACCTGAACAAGCGGCACTGGAACACGATCACGCTCGACGGGTCGCTGCCGGACCAGATGGTGACCGACCTGCTGACCGACTCCTACGACCTGGTGGTCGCCTCGCTGCCCAGGGCGCGCAGGCCGTCCGGTTAATGACGGTTATGCCGTGTGCGGCTGCTGACTGTCAGTAGCGGAAGGGTGTGATGCCGGACACACGGGCCTGACAATACCCGTCTCACCATCATCCGCTTTCACAATAACCCGGGTTGTTACCACCCGAGGGTGGGTCGACACCGTTTCCGCGCACCCATCCCCGCATCCGGGATATGAGTGCCCTTATCCTCACTGGGTGGCTAGCGGAGTACGAGCCGAAGGAGAGAGCCCCGTGATATCTCACTGCACGCTTCCCGAAGGGAGGCAGGAGGCAGTCGTCACGAGCATCTCCTGCTAGCTAAAAGCGGTCCCGGCCAGGTGTTGCAGCACGCGGCCGGGACCTTTTGTCGGACTAACCCTTAGGAGGAACCCCGACATGTCCAGTATTCCTGTCGCCGGACTGGCCAAGGCGGTGATGGTGGTCACGATTTCGCTGCATCCCGCGGCCGGCCACCACAGCGCTAGCAGCTACCAGGTCCGGCCGGGCGACACCCTGTCGCAGATCGCCGCCCACGAGTACGGCCGGGCGGCCGACTGGCCCGCCATCTGGTGGGCCAACCGCCGCCAGGTGCCCAACCCGGGCGTGATCTCCGTCGGCCAGCGGCTGCGGCTGCCGGGCAAGCCCCGGGTCCGGGCCTGGCTCGCCCGCGCCGCGCAGGCCACGGCGGCCACCGCCGCCGTGTCACCGGCCACCGGCAGCCAGGCGTCCGGCCCGGCCCCGGTGACCGCCGCCGGGCCGGTCCCGGCGCAGTCCGGCGGCGTGAACTGGTCCGCCATCGCCGCCTGTGAGTCGGGCGGCAACTGGGGCACCAGCACCGGCAACGGCTTCTACGGTGGCCTCCAGTTCACCCAGCAGACCTGGCTCGGGTACGGCGGCGGGCAGTACGCCCCGTCCGCCAACCTGGCCTCGCCGGCCCAGCAGATCGCTGTGGCCCAGCGGGTGGTGGCCGGCCAGGGCATCGGTGCCTGGCCGGTGTGCGGCACGAACGGCTAGCCCCTGCCGCTGGTACGGGTGGGCAGCCGCCCGTACCAGCGGCCATGGGTCATCGGCGGCCGGGCAGTTAAGCTGATACTTGCCTAGTTGCGCAATGAGGGAAGCTGGGACGGCCGTTACCGGTGGGGCGAGCGGTGCCCTCCGCCGCGGCCGTGGCTCAGGGATCGGGGTATGAGGCTGGCGGACCTGACCGGCGGCGATAGTGCAGTGAGCGGCCGCGCACAAGAAGGGGCGGGCTCACGGGGCCGAGCCTGGCGTGTCTTCCGCAGGCAGGCGCACAGCACCGGGCCGGGCGGGCCTGGCCCGCGGCGCCCGGCCCGCCCGGCCATCGCCGTCTGGGCCTCCGTGGTGGTGGTGGCAGTGCTGGTCGGCGGGGTGCTGGGCGGCTACCTGAAGTACCGGTCGGTGTGGGACAGCATCCGCCGGATCGCGGTGACCGGCCTGGGGAAGCGGCCGCCGAAGTACACGAGCGCGCTGAACCTGCTGGTGTTCGGGTCGGGCAGCGTCGCCGGGCTGACCAGGCGCGAGCAACTGGCCTGGCACGTCGGCAGCGAGCAGGGGGACGCGGTCGCCGAGACGCTCATGATCGTGCACATCTCCCCCGGCCGCCACGCGGTGACGGTGGTGAACATCCCGCGGGACACGGTCGTCCCCGTGTACGGCTGCGCCAGCGGGTCCGGCGGCGGCACTACCTGGCCCGGGCAGCAGGCCAGCCTGGGTTCGGTCGAGCAGATCGGCGACAGCCTCTCCTATGGCGGGCCATCCTGCCTGTGGAAGACGGTCGAGCACCAGACCGGGATCCGCATCGACCACTTCATCGAGATGAGCTACCTCGGCCTGGTCAGGCTGGTCAACGACATCGGCGGGGTCGATGTGTGCCTGCCGTTCCGGGTCGACAACGTCAACTCCGGGCTACGGCTCACCGCTGGCGCGCACCACATCGGCGGGGTCACGTTCCTGGAGTTCTGGCGCACCCGCGAGAACATCGGCACCGGTTCTGACCTGCAGCGCATCCAGCGGGACGACTTCCTGCTCGCGCAGGTGGTGAAGGGGATCGAGCACAGCGGCCTGCTCTCCAACCCGGTGAAGCTGGTGCAGGTGGTCAGCGGCACGGCCAATACCCTCACCACGGACAGCGGGCTGACCCAGTCCGGGATGCTGCAGACCGCGGAGAGCCTGCACGGCGTATCCAGCAAGGCCGTGCAGCTCGTCACCGCCCCGAATATCCCCTACCCGGCCAACCTGAACTGGGTCGAGTTCAGCCAGCCGCAGGCCCACCGGCTGTTCCGCGCTATCGCCCATGACGCGAAGCTGCCCCGCGCGGCCCGGCTGGGCCGGGGCACTCGGCAGGCCCACCCGGCGACCGCCGCGCCTACGGTTCCCCCGTCCCAGGTCACCGTCGACGTGCTGAACGGATCGGGCACCGCCGGGATCGCCGGGTCCGCCGCGGCCGCGCTGACCGGCCGCGGCTTCCATGTGGCCGGCACCGCCGACGCGGCCAGCTTCAGCTACACGAAGTCGGTCATCGAGTACGCCTCGGCCGCCGAACTGCCCGCGGTCGCGACGCTCAGGCAGCAGATCCCCTCGGTCACCGTCCGCAAGAACGCCGGCCTGGCCAGCGGCACCATCGACCTGATCATCGGCTCCACCTTCACTGGCCTGACCACCGGGCCGGCCCATCCGCACGCGCACGCCGCCCGGCCGCAGCCCTCGGCCAGCGGCCTGGCGGCCGCCTACGGGGGCATCACCGGCGGCACGTCGTGCCAGAGCGACGCGGGCGCATTCGCTGGCCCGCTCAGCCCGGGCGGCTGACCGGCACCGCCCCGCACGCCCCGCCGGTAGCCGCGCCCGCCGGCCGGCGGCTGGTCACCGGCCGATATGGGTGTTCGTGATCGAGGTGAACTGGCAGATCAGCGCCGCGGTGAGAAACACCAGCCCGAGCGCGATTTCGTTGAACCGGCGCAGCTCGCGGCCGCTGGCGGCGAAGACGAACATCACCAGGGCCGCGATGGCCAGGATGAGGGCGAGGGCGTCCATGCGGCTCCCAGGGTCAGCCCCAGAGATCTGGGCGGTAGCGGGTGGTGCTCTCAAGTTCGTCGATATAGGCCTCGGCCTGCTCGCGCGGCAGCGGCCCGTGCTCCGCGGCGATGTCGATGAAGGCGTCGCGAACGCCGTCCCGCACCGCCAGCGAGCCGCAGACGTAAACGTAGCCGCCGGTGGCGAGCAGGTGCCAGACGAGCGCGCCGTGCTCCCGGATCCGGTCCTGGACGTGGTCGCGGTGGCCCGGCCGTTCGCGCGAGGCGGCGACGTAAACGTGATCGAGCACCCCTTCGGCCGCGAACCGCTCGATCTCATCGCGGTAGATGTAGTCGAGGCTGGTCGAGCGGATGCCGTTGAACAGCGCTGCTTCCGCTAGCGGGACCCCGGCCTGCTTCATCGCCAGCCGTTCCCACAGGAACGCCCGCATGGGCGCGAAGCCCGTGCCGGCCGAGACGAAGATCATCGGCCTGGCCATGTCTTCCTGCAGGTGGAACCCGTCAGAGCTGTCGAGGAAGACGCTGACTCGGTCGCCCTCCCTGAGCAGGTGCAGGTAGTGCGAGCCCATCCCGCGGAAGTCACGGCCCGCCATGCCCGGCACGGGCACGGTCTCCAGGCCGACGGTCACATGGGCGACGCTGTCGCCGTGCACCCGCGGGCTCGAGCTGGCCGAGTAGTAGCGCGGCCGGAGCTGCTGTGCCACCTGCAGGAACTCGAAGATGTTGAGCGAGCACGAACCGAACTCGTCCAGCAACTGGAGCACGTCGTAGCCACCCGCGTCGACGGCCGACCGCAGCGGCGAATCCGGGCCGTCCGGCGTCTGCAGCACCTCCCTGATCTCGGCCAGCCGGGACCGCTCGGCCGGATCGGCGGCCTTGCCGATCAGGAGGTCCAGCAGCGCCATCGTTGGGCGGCCGCTGATGTCGACGAGGCTGGTGAGAACGTTGCGGACCTGCAGCACGACATCCTTGGGCACGACGGTGACGTTCATCGCCGCCGGCACCATGAGCAGCCCATCGAGGGCGGCACCGAGGTGCTGCGCGAGCCGCTCGACCTGCTCCTCATCGTTCTTGGGGCAGACAGCGACGTGGTCGCCGGCCCGGTAGCTGACGCCCGGCGGCAGGCGGAGCTCCAGGTGGCGCGTCTGCTTGGGCGAGCCAGCCGCCAGCAGCTCCCGGCACACCACGGCGCGGGCCTCGACCGTGCCCATCCCGACCGCGGTCGGCAGGATGGCCGGGGCCAGCAGCGGCCGCGGCTGGCTCCGGCTGGCCGATCCCGGCGGCCCACCGGCCACCGGCGTGGACCGCTTCCGCGCCCCGGACGACATGAAGCGGAAGACGGACGAGACGCTCATCGACCGGGAGGCCGCCTGCGGCACGGGCAGGCGGCCGTAGAGCGACCGCTCCATGGCGATGCCCGATTCGGCACCGGTCAGCACGCCCGCGGCCTCCCGCTCGCTGGCGGCGCGTGCGGCCGCGGCCTCCGTGGGATGGGCCCCGGACAGCTCAAGCAGCACCGGCCAGATGCGGGCATGCCAGTCCTGATGCAGCTGTTCCCACACCGGCGAGCCAACGTCGCCATAGGCGAACTCGGCGAGCGGGGTGGCGCCAAGCTCGGACAGTCTCTGGTGCACGAAGCGGGGAAACGCGAGGAACGCGTTCCACTGGCTGTTGCCGAGCCCCCAGACGAGGTACCGGCAGTTCCGCCAGGCCGCCGTGCCCGCCTCGGCGCGCTCCAGCCATGACTTGAGCGCGGCCGCGTTCGCGGGCGGGTTCGATGTGTACGTGGAGGTCATGACGACAAGCAGCCAGGGCCCCGGACCCGGCGGCGACTCGGCCAGCTCGTTCAGGGTGATCACGTCGCTGGTGTAGCCGTAGAAGTGGCTCCGTTCGGCGAAACGCTCGGCCAGCTCCTTGGTGGCGCCGAAGTTGCTGCCATAAGCGATCACGAGATGGCGGTAGTCGCTCGTCGCCGGGATCTCGGTGGGCTCTCCCCAGCCAGCGGAGGCGGCGGGCGGCGCGGAAGCGGCTGGGCGCTCGCCCTCCGCGGACGGGCGACCGTACCCTTCGGCCGGGCGACCGTACCCTTCGGCCGGGCGACCGTACCCTTCGGCCGGGCGCTCGGGCTCCGCGGCCGGTGGGCGCGGGCGCCGCTCCACCTCGCGGGGCAGCAGCACGACCGGGACGGCGGCCGGTTTCGTGGTCACCACCGTGTTCTTCGTCACCGTCGCGCCCGGTGGCAGCCGCAGCTGGTAGTGCTTGCCGATCTCGAACAGCACCACCCGGAGCATCATGAACGTGACCTCTTGCGCCATGCACTGCCGCTTCCCGATGGAGAACGGGATGAAGGCGTGGCGCGGCCGGTCGACGACCTTGTCCATCGCGAACTGCTCCGGGTCGAACCGGTCCGGGTCCGGTCCCCAGTAGCGGGGGTCACGCTGGGCGGCCAGCGTCCCGACCAGGATGATGTCGTCCTTCCTGATCCGGTAGCGGCCCAGCCTGCCGTCCTTGCGGCTGCGGCGGATCGTCACCGGCATGGGCGGGTAGATGCGCAGCGTCTCCTTGATGACCTGGGTCGTGTACGGGAGGGCCATCAGGTCGTCGTACTGCAGGTCATAGTCCGGATCACCGCCGGTGATCTGGTCGATCTCGGCCAGCACCCGCTGTTCGATGTCCGGGCGGGTGGCGAGGATGTAGGCGAGCCACGCACCGGTGATCGACGGCCCGTTGAAACCGTTCGACAGGTGCATGAGGATCTGGTCGCGGATGGTCACGGCGTCGAGCAGTTCGCCCGTCTCCGGATCGGGCGTGCTGACCAGGCGGCTGAGCAGGTCCGTCTGCTGCCCGAGCGGGCCGGTGTGCAGGCGGGCCTGCACGAGTGCGTCGGCGGTACGGAACAGCTCTTCGTTGTTGCGGCGGTAGCGCTTCACCCGGGCGCGGCGGGCAGGCCCGGCGAACAGAGTGAAGTCGGGGCGGGGCTCGGCGACCCGCAAAATGCTCTCTTTGGTGCTCTCCGGGACGGCCGCCGCGAACAGGTGCGGCGCGCCGGTGCCCTCCAGCAGCCCGAAGTCGTAGCTGCACGCGCCGCGCCCGGAGACCTCCAGGGTGTACCGCTCCATCCAGGCGCGCGCGTCGAGCGGCTGGCCGGCCGGAAGCTGTGACCACGCGGCCACGAGCTTGCGCGCCTGATCCTTCATCCGCACAAGCTGCGTCCGCTGGTGCGACGGCGCGTACCACGGCAGCATGACCCGGCGGATGTGCTCGGCGTGCTCGCCGTCGCTGATCACCGAGATGCCGCCGCCGCGCGAGTTGCTGAGCTGGGCGAAGAAATTGATCTCCTCGACGCGCTTGCCGAACTGCTCCTCGTCGGCGGCCACCTCATCGAGCAGGTCCGGGTCGGAGACGACGACGAGACGCCACTTCTTGGCCGGGATTCCGACCGCGTAAATGTGCCCGAACCGCCGGTAGTAGTCGAGCTGGGTGTCGTTGTCGTTAAGTATGTGGAAGTTCGCGAACCGTTCGCCGTTCGGCACCAGCCAGCGGACCGCGTAGGGGATCTCGAGCAGATCGCCTGCGTCGCTGCCCGCGGACGGGTGTGCCGCCGGGACCGGCGGTGCCGACGCGACCGCCGGCGGTGCCTCGGGGACCAGCGGTGGTGCGGCCGGGTGCGGGGCGGCGGGCGGCGGCTCGGGAGTCATCGCCGCAGGCGCCGCGGCAGGAGTCGGTGGTGGCACGTGAGAGGGCGGCGGCTGGGGAGACGGCGGGGCGGCCCGCGGCGCCGCCTGGCCGGCGGGCGCACCGGTGACGCTGAACTCCTGCAGTTCGTGGCCGGCCAGCCGGAACGTGGAGGTGCCGATCACCACCACATCCCCGTCGGACAGCGCCGCGGCCGTGACCCGCTGCCCGTTGACAAAGGTGCCGTTGTTGCTGTCCAGGTCCACGATGTGGTACCCACCCGCGACGTTGCGCAGTTCTGCGTGATGGCGGGAGACCGCTGGGTCGGGGACCACGATGTCGTTGTCCTCGGCCCGGCCGATGGTCAGTACCGCGGCGGGCAGCGGCCGCACCACACTCGGCTCACCGGCCACCGGGACCTGCTCCGGCGGAGGCGATGGCGGCCCGGGCGGGGGCGGCGGGGCAGGAGCGACAGGCGGGGCAGCCGCGGGTTCGCCGTCGGCCAGGCTGACGACCCGGGTGTGCGGGTGGCCGGGTGCGCCGGGGCCGGCGCCGCTGACGGTGCAGCTCAGGAGCGTCCCGTCGGCGGGGTGGCCGAGCCGGATCAGGCATTCGCCGGCGATCTCGACCCGGTCCACCCGCTGGTCCCCGGTGTAGGTGCCGTTGGTGCTGCCATGGTCGGCCAGCACCCACCGGCCACCCTCCACACCGAGCACGGCATGATGCCAGGACACGCGCTGATCCGTGATCACGATGTCGCAGTCTGGGTCGCGGCCGACCAGGTAGGAAGGGCCTGCTGGCAGGCTCCGGTCAGATCCCTGTACCCGTACCAGAAGCGGTGGTCCGGACTCCCCCGAGAGGTATTCCTCGGCGTTCACGCGCTAACTGTAAAGCGATCAAAGTGAAAGTAAAACCGGCCCGGCCAGCGGCCTCATTCGAGCGGCTGGCGGGCGATGACCGGTGGCTGGCGCCCGGCGAACAGCCAGCCACCGGCCGCGGCGGCGAGCGGCAGGCCGGCCAGGATCACGAGGAGCTCGGCACTGGGAGCGGTGCGGGCGATCACCGCGACGGGATGGAACCAGGAAGCCGTGGTGAGGTATGCGATGCCGGTGCCGATCAGCGCACCGAGCAGACCGAGGGCGCCGGCCGTGGCCGCCGTCAGGTTCCGGCGGGTGGTGGGGCCGGCCCCGGTAGCGGCCAGGGTGCGCAGATCGCTGGCCGTCTCGCTGCGGATCAGCCCGACGGTCATGGCCAGCACGCCCAGCGCGATGAGGACGCCCACGGCGGTGGCGTCATCCAGGATCTCCGCCAGCGACGCCTGGCCGGACTTGGTCTCGACGCTGGTGCCCGCGGCCACGGCCAGCTGCCGGGCGGCGTTGATCTGAGCGGCGGTGAGCGGCCGGGGTGTCTGGATCAGCCAGCCAGCGAGGACGGGCCGCAGGCCGAGGGCACGGAGCGCGTGCATGGTGATCACCGTGTTCGGCGCGGACGTGCCCGCGGGGAGGCTGCTGATGGTCTGCATCTTCGGGTTGGCCAGGCAGCTGCCGGCCGGGCAGAAGTAGGGGAACCTGCCTGGGGCGGGGCCGGGCCCGGGCGGACCGGCCTCCGGGTAGGCCAGCTGCATGCGTTGCTCCGCCGCCAGGCCGGGACGCATGGTGAGGATGTCGGTGGCAGCGCGGATCTGGCCCGGCCCGATGTGGTACTGGCGGAGCAGCGCGGGCGTGGCGACGTACAGCGGCCCGGTGTAGTTGTTGGTGACGGTGCCCACCTGGCTGAGCGTGGCCGGGGGCTGGCCATTACCCGGCCTGGTTGCGGAGTCCAGCGCCAGCAGGTAGCTGGCGTGCAGCGAGGCCGCGAGGCTGCCCACCCGGGCGGGCAGCGTTCCGGCCCCACCATGCGGCGTGGCGGCGGCGGGAGAGGCACCTCCGCCCGGGGCGTACTCGACCATCCCAGGGGCGTACACGATGAGCTGGTTCGCAGCCAGGTTGGGGCCGGTGTAGTCGAGCGCGTTGGCGTACCTGGCCCCGGCCAGGATGCAGACAAGCACGGCCAGGACGACGGCGAAGCTGATCGCCGACAGGGCCGCCGCCGACCGGGACCGGTAGCGGGCGAGGTCGCGCAGCGCCAGGCGGACCGCCAGCGGCGCGTTCGCGGCGGCCTTGGCCAGCCCGGCGATGCAGAAGGGAGCGAGCAGCAGCCCGCCGAAGATCGTCGCCGCCAGGCCACCGAGCGATTCCAGCGCGGCGGCACCGCTGTTATTCCCCCATCCGCCGGACAGCGCCAGCAGGACCGGCCCGGTTATCAGCAGCAGGGCACCGGGCACCGCCGAACGGCGCGCTGGCTTCGGCTGTTCCGGCCGTCCGGCCAGCGCCGTGGACACGGACATCCGGGCGATCGCGCGGGCCGGCCGTCGGGCCGCCAGCGTGGAGGTGACCACGGCCAGGGCCATTCCGGTCCCGATCAGCCACCAGGGCAGGTGCAGCGCGTCGATCCGGTGGCCGGCGCTGACCTCCAGGTGCGGCCGGTAGGCGAGCCAGGCGGCGAAGCCAGCCACCGCGCCCGCCAGCGTCCCGGCGCCGCCGACGATGGCACCGTTCGCCGTCATCACCAGCCGGACGTTACGGTCGGCTGCGCCGAGCGCGCCGAGCATGCCCAGCGCCCGGAGCCGCCGCCGGGCCACCACGGTGAACCCGGCCACGGCCACCAGGCCGATGAAGGTCAGGCCGAGGAGGGCGGCGGCCAGCACGATCAGGGCCGGGCTGATGCCCCCGGTGGGCGGCGCGGGGGTCTGCACCGTCGCCCCCGCCGGGAAACGGAATCCGGCCGCGCGGCCCGGTGCCACGTCGAACAACACCGTCACCTGGGCCGGTGCCCCGATCTGGCCCGGGGCGACGAGGGCGAACTCATCGCCGAGATTGCTGGGGTTCTCGACAATGCCGGTCACCCGCCTGGCCTGCCCGCCCTGGTGCCAGATGCCGCCCACCCGCAGGTCGTAGAGGCTGGCCACCTGGCGGGTCAGCGCGACCTCGCCGGGCCCGGCCGGGTAGTGCCCGGAATCCAGGGCCAGTGTCGGCTGCCCGTAGGGGCCTGCTGGGTCCTGGGCCCGCAACTGGATGGTGGCGGCCGAGCCGGTCACCAGGTTGGTGTTCTCGATCACGTCGGCGGGGCCGAACCGGTCGCGGATGGCGGCAACGTCGGCGGCCAGGTGCGGGTCGCGGCCGGGGATCGTGACGAGATGATTGGCGGTCCCGAACGTCGCGGCGCTGGGGGATGGCGGGGTGGTGGTCGCGACCGCGGCACCGAGCACCGTCCCGGCCACGGCCACGGTGATCAGGCCGAGGATCATGAGCTGCTGGCGCCACTCACGGCGGAACAGCCGCCACGCCCAGCGGATCACGGCCCGGCGGGCCGGGCCACCCCCGTCCCCGCCCGCCGCGCCGCCCGGGGCGGGACGCTCGCGGACGGCCGGGCCGGCCGGTCCGGCGGCGAGACTAGGCATCTTTGTTCCCTCCCCCGCTCAACCGCGGCCCGGTGACCGGTGCGGGGCCAACGCCGGCCGGGACGACGGCTGGCATCGCGGCCCGCCCGGCCCGGGCGGACAGGTGCCCGTCGCGCAGGTACACCACCCGGTCGGCCAGCGAGGCCAGGTGCGCATCGTGGGTGACCACCACGGCGGCGACGCCGCGCTGGCAGGCGGCACGGATCAGGCCGATCACGGCCTCCCCGTTGGCCGAGTCGAGCGCCCCGGACGGCTCGTCGGCCAGCAGCAGACGGCGCTCTCCCACCACCGCACGGGCGATCGCCGCCCGCTGCCGCTCCCCGCCGGACAGTTCGTCGGGGAACCTGCCCGCCTGGCTGGCCAGGCCGAGGCCCGCCAGCGCCCGCAGCCCGGCGGCGCGGGCCCGGCGCGCGGGCACGCCGTCGAGTTCCAGGGGCAGGGCGACGTTTTCCGCCGCGGTGAGCCCGGGCAGCAGGTTGAAGTCCTGGAACACATACCCGATCACCCGCCGGCGCAGGCCGGCCTTCGCGCCGCGCGACATGGCCGACAGCGGCGCGCCGCCGATCAGCACCTCGCCACTGGTCGGCTCCTCCAGGCTCCCGGCGATGGTCAGCAGGGTGGACTTGCCCGAACCGCTCGGCCCCATCACCGCCACCATCGAGCCGGGCGGCACTGACAGATCCACGCCGGCCAGCGCGTGCACCTGGGCCGCCCCGGTCCCGTAGACCTTAGACACTCCCCGCAACTCCAGCACGGGCGGTGCCGCCTCCCCGGACGGCGGGGCCGATGGGGAGAGGTGGCGCGGTGCGGCTGTCGCGTCGCTCATGGCGTTCCTCCCGGAGTTTCTGGCTCCATCAGCGGCCGGTTCTCACCGGTGCGGCAGTTACGCTAGGTGATGGCGGGATGGCAGCGACATACGGCTGGGCGGCGTCCCGCGGGTGCACCTAGCTACACCGCGGCCGGGGGCTCAGCGTCACTGCGGCCGGCCCGCGCGGCGGGCACACTGGGGGAAGGTGACTCGCGCGAAAGGACGCCCATGAGCGGCGAAACGGCCCCGCCGGGGAACCGGGGGAACCCGGCCGTCCCGGCTGGCACCACGCCGCCAGGGGCCGGTACGACGCCGCCCCCGGCTGCCACGAGCTCACCCCCGGTGCTACCCGGGCGGATCTGGTCCCGGGTCGGCTCGGTCGGCTCCAGTCTGGTGGCATCGGCCAGAGGACTGGCGTTCTTCGGGCTGATGCTGGCGGGCGCAGGCCTGGTGGTGGCGGTGGCCCTGCCGGTGATCCTGGCCGTGACCGGCATCAGCCTGCTGTTCCACCATCGGCTGGCCGGCGGGCCGCTGCTCCCCACGGCGCTGATCCTGGCCGGCCTGGCCATCGGCCCCTTCCTGACCCCGGGTGTGCTGCCCGCCATTCGCGAGCTGGCCATGCTAACCCGGCGGCTGTCCGGTGAGTGGTGTGGAGTGCCGATCGCCGATCCCTACCGGCCGCCGCCGGCCAGCACACGGCTGGGCTACTGGGGCAGGCTGAGGTGGCTGCTCGGCGACCCGGCCGGGCGCCGGGACCTGCTGTGGTTCGCGGTGAACGCGTGCGCGGGCTGGCTGCTGGCGGCCGCTCCGGCTGGGCTGACCGGGTACGGCCTGCTCTGCCTGTACGGCGCCAACCGGGGGCATCCGGTGGTCTCCCCACCGCCGGGCTATCCCGGGAGCATCCCGCCGATGCTGATCGTGCTCGGCGCCGCGTGCATCGCGCTGGGCCTGTGGGCGGCGCCCTGGCTGCTGCGCGGTTACGGGCTGATGGCCCGGTCCGTGCTGGCCCCGAGCGGGCAGGCGGAGCTGAGACTGCGGGTGGCCCACCTGGCGCAGGCCCGGGCCGACACCCTCGATACCGGTGCCGCGGAGCTGCGCCGGATCGAGCGCGACCTGCACGACGGTGCGCAGGCCCGGCTTGTCGCCATGGGCATGACCCTCGATGCCGCCGGCCAGCTGCTCGACCACAACCCGGAGGCGGCGCGGGAGCTGCTGGCCGAGGCCCGCGAGTCCTCCGCGAAGGCCCTGGCCGAGCTGCGGGACCTGGTCCGCGGCATCCACCCGCCGGTGCTGGCCGACCGCGGCCTGGCCGAGGCGGTCCGCGCCCTGGCCCTGGACCTGCCGTTGCGGGTGCACTGTGCCAGCGAGCTGGACGGCCGCCCGCCCGCGCCGGTCGAGTCAGCCGCCTACTTCGCGGTCAGCGAGCTGCTGGCCAACGTGTCCAAGCACGCCGACGCGAGGCAGGCCTGGATCGACATCCGGCACTCCGGAGGGGTGGGAGGGATGGGTGATGTCAGCGGGGTGGGCGGGATGCTGCGCGTCAGCGTCGCCGACGACGGCTGCGGTGGCGCCGACCCCGCCCGCGGCACCGGGCTCAGCGGCATCGAGCGCCGCCTGGC
>DATDGI010000391.1:0-3867 GCA_036522155.1 Streptosporangiaceae bacterium | reverse complement strand
GCAGGCATCCAGGTAGGCCCGCACCAAGCTGGCCGGCTCGTCGATGTAGACATCCTCCGGGCACCACAGGGCGAACTCCTCGCCAGCTACCCGGTAGTAGCTGAGCCGATCGGCGAGCTGGGCCCGGCTTGCCTCGCGGACGTCGGCACCCCACCGCAGCGACTGGGCCAGTTCCCGACGCAGGAACTCGCGGTGCTGGGCGGTCCTGGCAATCAGAAAACTCCCCGAACGGGTAACTTCCAGCGGAACACCAGCCCAGTCGGCGAAACTGAGCACCTTCTCGATGCTGCGCCGGGCGAGCCGGGTGCGCAGCTCATCGGCCTGGACAGACTTGAACAGCCCGGCCGCGCGCCCCGACGCCTGTGAACCTGCCGTCAGGCGTTCCGCGATGACCACCGATCGGCCGGCCAGCGCGCAGTGCAAGGCGGTGCTCAGGCCAAGCGCACCGGCCCCGACGACCACAACGTCGGCGTCCACCAGATCAGTGTGCCGCAGTAGAAGACGCGAGTACCTCGTCGAGGGCCTGGAGGAGGAGGTCGGCGTGTTCGTGCTGGAATACCAGGGGCGGCCGGATCTTGAGCACGTTTCCGGCCGGGCCGGTTGCGCTGAGCAGTATCCCCCGTTCGCGCATTTCATCGGTCACTTGGCGGGCATTCCCAGCCGCGGGCCCCCGCGCCTCATCGACCAGTTCGACGCCGAGCAGGAGGCCTTCGCCCCGGACATCCCCGATAAGGGGGTGGCGTTCCGCGAGTGCCATGAGGCCCTGCTGGAGGTAGGAGCCGACTTTCGCAGCATTGGCCACCAGGCCCTCCTCCTCGATGACGGCCAGGACTGCGAGCGCGGCCGCGCAGGCTACCGGATTACCTCCGAAGGTGCTGAACAGCTCGACCTCCTCGGGAACGGCCCTGAGCAGCTCGGACCTGACCACCAGGGCGGCAACCGGGAAGCCGTTGCCCATCGGCTTGCCCAACACCACCATGTCAGGGGCGATCCCGGAGGCGTGGAAGCTCCATAGATGCGTCCCAGACCGGCCGTGACCGGCTTGCACTTCGTCGGCGACCACGAGCCCTCCCAGCGCCCGCGCCCGCCGGGCTGCTTCCCGCAGGTAGGTGGGAGGGGGCGACAGGATGCCGTCGGCGGTGAAGGCTGGGTCCAGGTATATGGCGGCCAAGCCGCGGTCGCCGAGCGCTTGGGCGGCGTCATCGATGTGAGCGGCGTACCGCTGCGCCCACCCGTCTTCGTCCCGCCGGTACGGGCCGCGGTACCCGTCGGGCGCAGGGACTGTGGCGACGTGGGCAGGCTGCGCCCCCTTGGCCCACACCTCGGGGGACAGGGCGTGGGTGGCCTCGGTCAGCCCGTGGTAGGCGCAGGCGGTCACGACCGCGCCGGCCCGCCCGGTAGCCGCGCGGGCGATCCGCCAGGCGAGATCGTTGGCCTCGCTGCCGGAGTTCACCAGCATGACGGCGTCCAGCTCCGGCGGCAGGGTCGCTTGGAGCCGTTCGGCGAGCTCGACGATCGCTTCGTGCAGATAGCGGCTGTGGATCGCCAGCAGCCGCTGCTGCTGCGTCACGGCTTGCACGACCCGGGGGTGGCTGTGCCCGACCACGGGCACGTTGTTGTAGCAGTCGAGGTACCGCCGGTCGTCGGGGTCGAACAGCCAGACACCCTCGCCGCGGACCAGGTGCACCGGGCGGGAGTAGAACAGCGGCGATCGGGGCAGCGCCCGGCGGCGGCGATCCAGCAGAGCACTGGTGGCAGACCTTCTGTAGGGGAGCCGACGACAGGCCTCGCGGAACCGCCGCGCGACGGCGTCTATCCCCAGCGCCTCGATGGCATCGAGGAAGGCGCGGGCCCCCGGCTCGCCGCTCGAGGCGTACGCGGTGTTGTCCGGGTAGAGCCCCTGCCGCCAGGCGGTGACCGTGACCTCTGTGGCAAGCCTGGCTGCCACCAGATCCGCGAGCAGCCCGGCCTCCTCGTCTTCGAGCGGCGTCACCGAGACGTAGCCCCCGATTATCGCGTCGGCCACCTCGATGGCGTCCTCACGGCCGTGGAGCACATCGGCGACGGCGACGGCGAGATCGCAGACCAGCGGCGCATGGGTCATGTCCCCGAAGTCCACGATCCCGCTGACCCGAAGGTCGTCGCCGAACAGCACGTTGTCCAGGCTCATGTCGCCGTGGATCACCTGTGCGCGCAGTCCGGGCAGGGCCGGTGCGACCCGGGCCTCGAACCGGTCCAGAACCCATTCCACCTGAGCCCTGCGCGGCCCGTCGGAGACATGGGTGAGCAGCGGGCGGAGCCTGGGCAAGCGGGTGATGTCCCACAGGATCTCGTAGTCGGCGGCGGGGTGGAAAAAGCCACGCAGCGCCCGCCCCAGACGCGCCGTGATCTGCCCATGGGCCCAGATCGCATCGGTGGTGAGAGCCGTGTTCGCGGTCACCTGCCCGGGCAGGAACGTGAAAAGCCGCGCTGGGTAGGTCCGGCTGTCAGGTCCCGGCACCTCGACCCAGGATTCCCCCGCCGCGGTCGGCACGGCGCGCATCACCGGCAGGCCCGGATCCACCCGCTCGATGTGGCGGAGAGCGGCAGCCTGCATCGCCAGGATGGGCCGGCCATCCGCCGGATTAGAGATCTTGAACAGGAAGCGCTGGCCGTCGGGCGTGTCCACCCGGAAGTTCTGGTCCCGTTCGCCCGCGAGGGGATTCAGGGATGACGATTCCACGCCGAAGCCTTCCCGCAGGATCTGCCTGGCTGCCTCCCCGCCGAAGGCAGGCGGCGTGCTCTCCAGGGGGTCCGGGCGCTTCACCATAGGCCCGAAGGCTATCTTGCGGCCCCCCAGCCGGCCATCGGCCGGCCGTTGCTGCCGCCCTGCCGGCGGGCCAGGGGATCTGGCATCCAGCCCCATTAGGATCAGACAATGTCCATCCCAGCCGCGTTCGACCTGTCCGGCCGCGCGGCGGTGGTCACCGGGGCCGGCAGCCCCGACGGCATCGGTTTCGCCACTGCCAGGCTGCTCGCCGAACTCGGTGCCGCCGTGATGATCAGCGCCACCACGGCCCGGATCCAGGACAGGGTCAGCGAACTGCGCAGAGCTGGCTTTGACGCGGCCGGGATCACCGGCGATCTCACCGACGCCCGCGCCGCATCCGGGCTTGTGTCGGCAGCGATAGATCAATGGGGGCGGCTGGACATCGTAGTCAACAACGCCGGCATGATCTCCGCCGCTGACCCCGTGTTCGAGTCCGGCACGGTGGAGTCCATGGACCTGGCGACCTGGCAGGCTGCACTCGCTCGCAACCTGACGACCGCCTTCCTGGTCACCAAGGCGGCGCTGCCGGCCATGACCAGCCGCGGCTGGGGGCGGATCATCATGGTGGCCAGCGTGACCGGCCCGGTGATGGCGATCCGCGCTGACGCCGGTTACGCCACCGCCAAGGCGGGCATGGTCGGCCTCACCCGCGCGGCCGCGGTGGACGCCGCCGCGCAGGGAATCACCGTCAACGCCGTCGCCCCAGGCTGGATAGCGACCGGGTCCCAGACCCCGCAAGAGCGCGGCCAGGGGCAGGCCACCCCGGCTGGACGGAGCGGCTCACCCGACGAGGTCGCCGCCGCCGTCGCCTGGCTGGCCAGCCCCGGCGCGTCTTACATCACCGGGCAATACCTGGTCGTGGACGGCGGCAACTCGATCGCCGAGCAGCGCGCCACACCAGCGTGATCGGTCCGGAGTTACCGGGCACGCGTGGACCTGCCGACCGCGAACCCAGCGTTACCCGTGTTCGTTTATCCACACCGATACGTGGCCGGGTTCCAGGGCCTGGTGCACGGCACCGGCCAGGTCGTCCCGGATCGAGTCCAGGTCCACCTCCT